>JAQIDD010000024.1 GCA_027858215.1 Candidatus Delongbacteria bacterium
GCTTTTGTCACGGTTTTTGTTTGCTCCGCTCCAAAAACCAGCACCAAAAGCATAGTTCTCGGTCTTTACCACCTGGTTTTCCCTCACCCCAGGTTATTGTTTCAGGCCTTCAGCCTTTAAGGAAAAACAAAACCAACCAAAAACAGTTTGCGTTTGAGTATGGAGGGGGAAAATAGTTGTAGTTAGAGTTGTAGTTTTGAGAATGTATAAGCCTCAGCTACGCCAGTAGCTGTAGGGGTTTTTGGCTTGACTATCCCCCTTTTTGGATAACGAGAGCGATTAGCGAGCGTAAACCAATAGGAAAGGAAATTTATACCAAGAAGAATCTGTTACCAGTAAAAATCAAGGTATTTCTGTTCCTGCTTCTTCTGCAACCGGGGTTTTTCGTTGTTGATGTTTTCACCGTTGAGGATTTTTTCAAAATACATCAGGTATTTATCTGCCATGCGGGCTGCATTAAAATTATCACGTGCGTATTCATGACATTTTTTTGCGTCATAATTACCTGCATTGTTTGCTGCTTTTGTCAGCTCACCCAGGGAAGCAGATAAAAACCCATAATCCTGTCCCACAAGTTCAGGTAAGGAACCGTAAGGGGTGGCAAAAACGGGACACCCGTAATAGAGGCTTTCAATTACCGCCAGGCCCATCGGTTCATGCCACAAAACCGGAAAAAGCAAAGCTTCGGACTGGTTCATCACTCTGGCTTTTTGTTCATCCCCTACCATCCCATGAAAATGAATACGTGGGTCGAAGGTAAAACGCATGCCCATTTTGAAATTAAAACGGTATCCGCCAAGCACTTCAAGCTTTTTGTTGTTCCGCCGGGCAATGGCCATGGCAGCTTTCAGGTTTTTTACCTTCCAGGCAGCTTTGCCTAAAAAATGGTACCCTGAGCGTTTTCGCGAAAAATCCGGTTTTGGGTATTGATCCCAGTCCATGCCATTATACACAAAAGCATCCGAACCAAACCGGCTAGCATGATTATGCGACACAAAGACAGAGTTCAAAGGAAATTCTTTTACGGGATTGTTGGTGTTCCCGTGAATGGAAAATAAAACAGGTTTATTAAGCACTTCATTTACATCCTGATGACAGTTGACGATGTCTGTTGATTCCGGTATTTTTTCATTAATATTATCGGTGCTGTCCACATGAACAACCTCTGCAAAAGGGCAATATGAACCGGGGGCAACCAGGTAAGTAACCTGATGTCCCCGTTTGTGAAGCTCATTTCCAAGGTACCAGATATCCCGGGCTGTTCCACCATATTTTTTTACCGGGATGACACCATCATAAACGATTGCTACATGCATAAACCTGCAGTTTTGAGCGAAGATAATGCTTTTGGGTTCAAAAACACATGATGTTTATCAGAGAATAACAATTTTCTGTGAGCATAGTTTTCCGGCTTTAAGAATATAAACTCCTGGAGAAAGATCCCGCTTGAAATGCAAAACACCTTTAGCATGCTCTACGGGCATTTTTTCAATGATTTTACCCTTGGAATCATGCAGGGTCATTTCATCCGGCACATCATCCGCTGAGAATGCATAATTGATAAAAAATCCTTTTTGGGCCGGATTGGGATACACAACAAACTCAACATCAGTCTTGTTTCCAGGCATAAACAAGGTATCACTTACACTTTTATTGATCATATTCCCCTCTTCATCATACTCAAATTCCACAGAATACGCATCTTGATAATCCTCTGAAACAAGCCGGCCTTGTGTGTCGTACGTATAGGTGATCGCTGACTGGGCATTGGCATCCATGCCAAAAACAAACACAAGGAGCAGCGTTGCAATTAGTGAACAGCATTTTAGATAATTGAGGCGATTATTCATAACTTTTCTATTTTTTATTTTCAGTTTCATTGCGTTCAGGGTTTTGGTGAGAATTACATGTCACAGGAATAGTTTTGTTGGCTGCCAAACGAATTCAGGCCAAAGCCAAAGTACTTATTTCCTGTGATGGGTTTACGTGAATTTTCCAGATAATCGCCAAGGGCTTCCAGGCTGTTGTTGAAAGGGACAAATTGCCAGAGTGCATTGCCATATTCACCATCGGCAATGTTTTCTGCTGCTTTGTAGCCGCTAATAGGTAATGCAATGGCATCGGGCAGCAAATCAGATGCCGGATGATTCGTGAATTCTTCGAACGTTTCTGAAGCGGCAGATCCCAGGATATCCCAGTTGTTTGTCCTGTAGGGAAGGTCTTCGGCATAGGGGTTTGCTGTGCCGCCGGCCATACCATAGTCATTGTCAACAGAAGGATCCAACTCTCCGGCATTGACAGTTTCTTCCTGATCGTCCAAACCCAGTGGATCAATCCCTTTTACCGGGTTGTTGGAAGCATACAGATAAGGATTGGTTCCGGTTACGATGCCCAGGGGATCGGGTTGGAGGTAACGCCCCTGCCTGGCGCTGTATACTCTAAAGCCGGTCAGGATGTAATTGTCATCCAATCTCATCCCACCAAAAGCGCCCAGAAAGGTATAGCGGTTTTCAATGCTTTCCTGTTTTCCGGTAATCTCACCGGTGGCGCTGTATGCATAAGCATTCACAATGCTCCCGCTCTGGTCGGTAATTGCCAGAGTGTGTCCGTGCCGGTTGAAATGATAATAATAGGTTTCTCCGGATGCCAGTCTGCAGGCAACTAGTCGCTTAGCCTTATAAATGTAATATTTTTCAATGGCTCCTTCTCCGTTGGTTTCAAACAACAAACGGCCTTTGTGATCGTAATGCAAATGTCGCACAACCCCATTCTGTATAATCTTCACGGGATAACGCATCGCATTGTAACTTATTTGAGTATTATTATTGCCATGTGACATGGATAGCAGCAGGTTATCGTATGCATACTCCGCAGCCATTAACAGGTTTATGTCATTATAGGCTCCAATCAAATTCCGGTCATCATCATAAGCAAAATACCAGTCACTGTAACCATTGTCCTGAATTTGGTTGAGCTTGTTTCCATAGATATTAAGCATGGGTTCCGGAAAATCCGTAATTTCAGGAATCACTTTCCGCTGCATCCCTGTAATGATACCATTTTGTACTTCCACCGTTTCGCTGGCGATGATGCTATCCTGATTTTCGTGCGTTATGCTGTTGAGCGTGTTGTCGCTGTTATATTGATACGTTGATTGCATTCCATTGCTCATGCTTTCGGATAACAACATACCTGCCGGATCAAAATCATAATCAACAGCAAGATCGTCCCATGCAATCTGGTTGATGCGATTTCGTTCGTCCGTTGTATTTTCAACCTGAAATGCACCGGGATACAAGACTGAAATAACATTTCCGTTTGGGTCGTGATCAAAGCTGACGCTTTTCCCGTCCGGATACGTAATGCCAGTAACAAAACCTCTGGAGTTTCTCGTATAACTGGTTGTTCCTGAAGAATCGGAAAAGCTGATAATTTGGGCGTTGTCATCATAATTAAATGAAGCAATGAGGTTGCCATTCAGGTACTTTTCCGTTACATCATCATTGCTGTTGTACGTGATTTCAAGCAATTGATTTCTGGCATTGGTCAATGAAGCCAGCCGGTTTTGTTCATCGTAAGCAAGCTGTCTGTTTTTACCTTCGGCATCGATAATGCTTTCCAGTTTTTGATTGCTGTTATAGTTAAACTCCGTGAGATTTCCCTTTTTATCCGTCACTTTCGTTAACAAGCCATGTTGGTCATAATCATAAGCAATGCTTCCATCTGCATCGTTTATTTCAGTAAGTTGTCCCTTGTGGTTGTATTTCAGGTTTTTTTGCAATCCGAATGGCGTTTCAAACGACCTGATAAAACCGGCTTCATCGTAATTCCAGGTAGTAGAATAGCCTTCCGGCCAGTTTTTTTGCAGTACCCTGTGAGTTGCGTCGCGAACCACCGTGGTGCTGTTGCCATTTTCATCAGTTATGCCATTTTGTGCACAGCAATTATAAGAAAAGGATTGTGTGTTTCCATCCGGCATAGTGATGCTCAGCATCCGTCCGTTGTTGTCAAATTCCATGTCGTATACATTGCCGTTAAAATCACTGTACGATACAGGGGTCAAACCATGGGTGTCAAAAATAATTTGAACCACATTTCCCTCCGGATTAGTAAAGCTTTCCAGATTTCCGTATTGATCATAGCTAAAACTAAACGTGCTTCCTTCAGGTGTAGTAACCGAAGCCAGGGCTCCGTTGGTGTTGTATCCGTAAGTAATCTCTTCACCTCCCGGTAACAAAATACTGTTTAGCTGATTGTAGGCATTGTATGTTTTGGTAAAAATCGGATCATCATTAGTATCTAGTTCCTGTAGAATTTTATGGTGATCATTATACACAAAGGATCTGTCAGCACCGTTGCTTTTGATTATTTCGGTAAGATTTCCGGTTGAATCCCATGACAAATTAAGCCATGAACTATTTTCAAGATGCAGCGAATCCAGATTACCACTGGCATCATAAAAATATTCAGTCAGCTCACCCTCTTCATTGATGAAGGATTCTATTCTTGCGGTTTGAACGTTTACTATCAGGGTTTTAACTTTTCCATCCGGGTAGGAAAAGGTATTCAGCAGGTGAATGGAGTCCAGCACGGAGGAAAACAGTTCAGTCTTCCTGCCTTCCGGATCAATAACCCGTTTTAGAAAACCTGTTGTGTCCATGTTCATGCTGTCTGTATCATAATGGTAAACAAAGTCGGTTTGTTTACCTTCTGTATTTATTGTAACAATGTTTCCAATACTGTCGTAGGTATAATTTGTTGTAAGCCCGGCAAAATCAACGGAGCTGATCAACTGTTTATCTGCGTTATAGGCAAAATATGCAGTGCGTCCATCCGGAGCTGACAAGGAATCACACAGCCGGTCATTATTGTAAGTAAATGTGTGTTCGCGTCCCGCTGCATCCGTTACCACTACCGGCAAATCGTACTGATTGTAACTAAGAGTCAGTTGTTTCCCATACGAATCCTCGATGGAGTATAGGCGGAAATCACCGTTTTCTGCCGGTTCAAAATCCAGCAGCCTGTATCCGTCACCTTTTTCAAGCTGCCAGACTTCAGTATTCCACAAAAGTCGCAGATTCGCGGTGTTGACACACGGCAACACGAAGGCACCTGCAGATGTATCCACAGGGTTACCTGAAGAGAAAATATATTGGGCGCCTGTTCCGCTTGTCAGCAAAACGGCACTGTCCTGTTGGGTAAGATCATACTCATACTCAAAGCGCCGGTGTTTGCCGAACATGCGGCTCGTGGTATCGGTTGCTCTGTTGAAATTGAAAGCAAGGTTAACCACAGGTCCGAGGCCTTTTTTGGTAAAAATCACATCTCTGAAAAAAGGTTTCATGTTAAGCGGGCTAACAAACCATGACGGCATCCCCATAAAGCTGCAGCTGCCCGGCTGACTGTTGAGCAAGAGATCATTTAAACCTGTTGATTGACCAGACAAGGTATTATTCAGTTCATCTTTGAGCAAATCATACGAATCCGAATTTAACAAATCATCCAGGCTCATAAATGAACCGGAAGCCATCAGGTTTGCGATCAAATCCATGTCTTCAGGAGAAACGGGCAGGTCAGCAGTTTCATCAGGTGGTTGCACGGTGTGATTGATGGCCTCAGACAAACTACGCCTGGCAAAACCATTCGTAAAGCCGGCATATACATAATTTCCTGCAATTTTGAGTGAACTGTAATGTGCAATTCCCAGGGTATCCGGAACATCGGTAATGCCGGAAAAGCAGTACCAGGTATCGCCATTGTTTAGGGAATAATAAATATATTTCCCCGGTTCATCATTAACAGCAAACATATATGGCATTCTTGTATCCCCAAGGATTGGCGATAGGTAGTCAGGATTAGGTGGATACCAGCCATCCGGTTCCATCCATACATCCGTGTTATACAAATAAGCATCATATTCCTGGACTTCCCATGCGCTGGTGTTGACATTGTATTTGTAATGTCTATTGTAGTACAAAAAACTAGTGTCGCTGTAACTAATGAACAAGCCATCATCATTTGAATCAAAACTGGCATAATATGCAGGATCAAGGCTGTCCCCTATGGGCAAACCTGAATTGCGTTTTACCAGGGAATCGTTTGTTCCCTGAGTAACATAAACTCCTAATCCACCCACATAAGCCCACACCCGTTCTTCATGTTCTATTATCATCGGACATTGACTAACTGAACTTTGATAATCAAACCCTTCAGTATCTACAGGCAGTGGATTAAAGGTATTGCCTTCGTCCTGGGAACGGTAAACCGGACTATTTACAGAAGGATGAGTGTCATACAGCAGGTAAATGGCATCATCGGTAAGGAGCATGTCCTGGGGAAGTGCTGAGAAGTTATTATTCAGTTTTGTCCAGGATTGAGCATGATCTGTTGACAGGAATAATCCTGTTTGTCCGTTGTATGTACCGCTTGCCAACACCCTGTTGTCTAAAGACTTGAAACTGGAAATATAAGAAAAACCCGGCACTGGATCCCAGGTATTGCCATTGGTGTTGGAGTAAAGAAAGGTATTGGAGGTATATTCAATAGCATACCAGGTATCATCAATGGTTTCAAGGTTTACAATTCTTGAGCGGGAACTGATGATTTCCCATTGGGCAAATGCATTAAACGATGACAGACACAAAAACATCACCAGGAGACCGGCAAACTTACGAGACAATATTTTCATTTTTCAGGCTTTTGTTTTAAATGATAAAAATACCATAATTTTTTAATATGTGATAACAAAATATCATTTGGAAAATTTCCTTCAGGCCAAAAAATCGCTTAAATCTCTGATATTATGACTAATAGCAGTGTGTTATATAAATCACACCTATGAAAATTCCAAATTCACTTTTCAGATGGATATTATGCTTTATCTTTACAACAAATTAAAAATGACACGTTATGGAAATACTCAAAGGAAAAGTTGCACTAATTACAGGAGCTGCCCGTGGTATTGGGAAAGCCATTGCTATTCGATATGCCCAGGAAGGTGCTGATGTGGCATTCACCGACATCAAGGACGATGAAAATTTTAAAACCACAGAACAGGAATTGAAAAAATTCGGCACCAAAGTTAAAGCCTATGTAAGCAACGCTGCTGATTTTAAGGCTGCGCAGGAACTGGCTGAGACCATAGTGTCTGATTTTGGCAAAATAGACATTTTGGTGAACAACGCAGGCATCACCCGTGATAACCTGTTGATGCGCATGACTGAAGAACACTGGGATATGGTGATGCAGGTGAACCTGAAATCTGTATTTAACATGACAAAAGCATTCATGCGTCAGATGATGAAACAACGGCAGGGTTCCATCATCAATATGAGCTCAGTTGTTGGTGTCAGTGGCAATGCCGGACAGGGTAATTATGCCGCATCCAAGTCAGGGATCATCGGGTTTACCAAATCCGTAGCCCAGGAACTCGGTTCCCGTAATATCCGTGCCAATACCATTGCACCCGGGTTTATTGAGACAGAAATGACGGCCCAATTGCCTGAAGACGTAAAAAAAAGCTGGAGTGAAAAAATTCCACTGAAACGTGCAGGTTCCACCGAAGAAGTGGCTAATGTAGCTGTTTTTCTTGGTTCTGACCTGTCTTCGTACGTTTCAGGACAAACCATCCAGGTATGTGGTGCTATGCTAACCTAAAGTTATGCTAAGCCGGAAGCCGGAAAAGAGGGGACGGAAGACGGTTAATAATGGGAAACCGGCACCTAATAAAATTAAAGGAAATCACGATTTACCCTAAGCCGTTTTTAACCATTTACCTGATTAGATACTATAGTTTTAAAGAACAGAGATTTTGAACATTGATTTTACATATTCACCCTGGTGGCTTTTAGCCGGACTTGTGTTTGCAGCCGGATTGAGTTTCTTTTTATATTACAAAGACACTCAGTTGCGGGAACTTAACCGGACATGGGTTCGGGTCCTGGCTGTATTACGATTTCTTTTCATCTTTGGGATTGTGTTTTTGCTCCTTGGTCCCTCATTAAACGTAAAGAAAACGGAAAAAGAAGAGCCGGTGTTCATCATCGCCCAGGACAATTCTGCTTCAGTATTGTTAAATGCAGATTCAGCCTTATATCTGAATGAATATCCACAGAAAATTAAATCGATCAACAGTAAGCTGTCTGAAGATTATGATGTGCATTACCTGCAATTTGGTGACAGCGTGCAAGACAAGGAAAATCTGGATTTTTCAGATGCCGTTACCAATTTTTCAGATTTGATGTTTACGCTTCAGGCGGGATATACCGGCCGTCATGTTGCCGGTATGTTACTGGCAAGCGATGGATTATACAACCAGGGACACCATCCGTTACATCAATTCAGCGACCTTCCATACCCTGTGTTTACACTTGCACTTGCTGATACCACACAAAAAAAGGATGCTCTGATCAACGATGTCAATTATAACAGCATTGCCTTCCTGAATAATCGTTTTCCCGTAAGGGTACATTACCATGCTTATAAACTGGAAGGTGAAACAATGAAAATTCAATTGCTGAAAGATGACAAGGTATTATTGCAAAAGCAGGTGGATATAAACACAGAAAACATAACTGATCATGTTGATTTACAAATTAAAGCAGATGAAACCGGGTTACAAACATACAATATCATCATTGAACCTGTTGAAGGGGAAATCACACGGAAAAACAACTCCCGCCGGATATCCGTTAATGTCATTGATAATCAACAACATATTGTAGTCATTGCTGCAGCTCCGCATCCCGATATTGCAGCCATACACCGAGCGTTGAAGCAAAACAAAAATTTCTCTGTTGATATCCAATATCTGTCGGAGATGTCGGTCAATATTGATGATGCTGATTTAATCATTTGCCATCAGGTACCAGCCAAAAACAACCCTGCATCATCTGTTTTCAAAACCACAGAGACAAAACACATCCCTGTGTTGTTTGTGTTTGGATTGCAATCCGATTTGCGGGCATTCAATCAACTGGGCTATAACCTGAGCATAAAAACAAAAGGGGAATCCATGGATTATGCACAAGCTTTGCATAACCAGGATTTTAAACATTTTAGCTTATCATCTGATTTTTTGGATATTCTTGAAACACTTCCCCCGTTGTACGTCCCTTTTGCCGATTTCCAATTTACCGGCGAATATTCCACAGTATTTACGCAGAAGATCAATGGGATCAATACCGCTAAACCACTGATAAGCTTATCAGGCATGGAACAACGGAAGCTGGCTTTTGTTTCGGGGACAGGCCTTTGGAAATGGCGCATGACCACATACGTTCAAAATGGCAATCATGATGGCTTTGATAAAATGGTGAACAACCTTATTCAATACCTGGTAACACAATCCACGGGGAAGCAATTTTCTGTGACAACAGAACAAATTACCTCTGAAAACCAGTCTGTTATTTTTGATGCAGAGCTGTACAACGAAGCCTATGAGCTTATCAATGATCCCGAAGTAAAATTGTACATTGAAGACAGCACAGGGAAAGAAAATGAGTACAAATTCAACCGGTCACTTCATGCATACCAATTAAATCTGGGCAGCTTGCCTGTGGGTAAATATGCATGGCGCGCACAGGTTGAGTATGAAAACAATACCTTTACGGATGAAGGAATTTTTCTTGTTGAACCGGTTTCTCTGGAAGCACTGAAAACCCGGGCCAATCATAAGATATTGGCGATGATCAGCAAAAACACCGGCGCAGAGATGTTTTATCCCGGAGACATTGAAACTATCCCACAACGCCTTCAGGCGTATGATATAAACAAGACTCGTATTATTACCAGCCAGTCACATTCAGTTTTACTTAATCTGAAATGGATTTTCTTTTTATTACTGGGACTGATTTCTGTTGAATGGTTTTTCAGGAAATTCTTCGGCGGATATTAAATTTTAGATGCTTCATTTTTTTTCAATGCCCAACTCTTTTGCTTTTTCGAACATGTATTTCCGGGCAGCCTCGTGCTCATTTGGGATTTCACCGTCTAATATGGCATCTTTAATGGCATCTTTGATTTTACCAATTTTCGGGGAAGGATCGAGGTTAAACGTTTCCATGATTTCTTTCCCGTCAACGGGTGGCTGGAAATTACGAATGCGGTCTTTTTCATCTATTTCATGAAGTTTTTTTCTGACCTTTCTGAAATTTTGCAGGTATTTCTCTTTTTTACGTTGATTTTTGGAAGTAATATCCGCTTCACACAAGTTCATGAGATCATCAATATCATCACCGGCATCAAACAAAAGACGCCTTACCGCCGAATCTGTCACCTTGTCTTCCACAAGGCTTATGGGACGCATATGGAGGCGAACCAGTTTTTTTACATATTTCAACCGTGAATCAAGGGGTAACTTAAGGCGTTTGAATATCTGTAGTATCATTTTTTCACCAATGAAATCATGGGCATGAAAGGTCCAACCATGCCCTTTTTGATACTTTTTAGTCGCTGTTTTTCCAATGTCATGCAACAACGCTGCCCAACGCAGCCAGATATCATCTGATTTTTCAGTAATGTTTTCCATTACTTGCACAGAATGCAAAAAATTTTCTTTATGTGCGCGATTATCTTGTACTTCCACCCCAGTTAATTCCCACAGTTCGGGTAAAATAATTTTTAACAGGCTGCACTGTTTTAATAATTTAAAACCTTTTCCCGAATTTTCGGAAGCAATAATTTTATTCAGTTCATCAGCGATGCGTTCTTCTGAAATAATTTTTATGCGATTTGCATTTTTCTTTATTCCACTTAAACAATCCGAATCAATTTTAAAATCCAGTTGTGATGCAAACCGTATAGCCCTGAGCATACGCAATGGATCATCGGAGAATGTTTTATCCGGGTCCAATGGTGTCCTGATAAGCTTTTCTTCTAAATCGGATAAGCCATCAAACGGGTCTGTAAACTCACCGAAAGTTTCCTGGTTTAAGCTAACAGCCATGGCATTGATGGTAAAATCCCGGCGGTTCTGATCATCCTCAATACTTCCTGCTTCCACATCAGGTTTTCGTGAGTCTGTTTGATAAGATTCTTTCCTGGCTCCCACTATTTCAATTTCATACTCCCCGACACGCATCTGCGCTGTGCCAAAATTTTTAAAAACACTCACATTATCAGCCTTTAATTGCCTTGCCAACATTTTAGCAGCCCTGACACCATCACCAAGCACCACGATATCAATATCTTTTGAGTTTCGACCGAGAAACACATCCCTTACAAAACCACCAATCAGCCACAACTTTATGCCATGAGCATCTGCTATTTCCGAGATGTTTTCGAACATCGGAATCTGTATATTTTGTGCAATTTTATCCATTTAATCAATTCCTGTAAACATTTTTCAATCTATCTTGTTAATGAGATTGAATAAAATAAATAAAATACAAAAGTAATAATTGTTGTAATAAGAAAGCTATGGTAGAACATTTAACAAAAGAAAAATTTATTGAGAAGGTATTTGATTATACCGAAGAAAAAGAGTGGAATTACAAAGGAGATAAACCCGCCATGATAGATTTCTGGGCTGGTTGGTGTGCCCCGTGTAAAATGGTTGCCCCCGTTATTGAAGAACTTGACAAGGAATACAAAGGGAAGGTCAACTTTTACAAAGTGAATACCGAAGAACAGCAAGAACTAGCTTCTGTTTTCGGCATCAGAAGCATTCCCAGCTTATTGTTTATCCCGGTAGAAGGAAAACCGCAAATGGCTGCAGGCGCATTGCCAAAAGACAGTTTTGAAAAAGCCATTTCAGATGTGCTGAAAGTTGA
>JAQIDD010000146.1 GCA_027858215.1 Candidatus Delongbacteria bacterium
TTTTATAAAAATATAAAATATTAACACTTTAGGTTGGCATGTAATTTGCTTTATTTTTGCTTCTTTTGAAATTATAATTTTATAAAATGAGAGGCAAGACGTCAGATATTTGGGATAAAATGAAATTTTGTGTTAAAAATGAAAATTATGTGCTTACATCATTATTTTACGAAAAGTTAATTTACAATCAGAACACAATTATTAGTTCCTCAGTTTTTGAGCTTGGAGAAATTATTAAAAATTATGCTGTTGGGGAAAAAGAGATGGCGGATGAAGCTTTTGATAACAAATATTATGAGGATGCTTTCAGTCTTTATGAGGATTTAGAATATGAAGGATGTGATGCTTTTATAACTGAACGTAAAACCATAGCAAAGCAAAAAGCATTGGAGGTGTTTTCAGATAATGGCTTAGTGGGGTTCATTGATAAAGATAAAAAAGTAGTAATAGATTGTAAATATGATGAGGCACATGACTTTATGCAAGGATACGCACTTGTTAATAAAGGCGGGAAATACGGCATGATTAATCGGTCAGGGAAGGTTATCATACCTTTTATATATGATTTCATATTCCCTCATTTCAGGTGTGGTTTAACTCCGGCACTCATGTTAATCAAAGGATATAAAAAATACGGCTATATTAATCGTGTAGGTGAATTGAAAATACCTTTTTATTTTGATAGAGCAATCCCTTTTGAAAATGGATTTGCTCAAGTTGCTATGAATGGTGCATGGTCTATAATAACCCCGGATGGCAATAATTTATCCTCGTTTGTTTATGAAAACATTGGGCCATATTCTCAGGGATTAATTGCTGTTAAAATAAATGGTTTGTGGGGATATGCAAATATAAGAATGAGGATTAAAATAAAACCCAAATACGAATATGCCAAAGCTTATTCAGAGGGATTGTGTCCTGTTAAAATGGATGGATATTATGGTTATGTGGATGCAGATGATGTTGTTCAAATAGATTTTAAGTATAATGAGGCATATGAGTTTTCGATGGGGAGTGCACTTGTAAATTATAAAGGCACGTGGTATTTTATAAACAAAAGAGAAGTAATTGTTTATCATGGCGATTACCTCAGTGACATATTTAATATGAAGTGATAGTGGATAGAAGCAATATTACAGAACAATTTGGTTTCAGCGAAGTTTCAGCCAAAAGAAAAAGCCCTGTTGGATTTGTGCTTTCCAAAAGGGCTTTATTAATATTGGTTGTAGTCCGTAGGGGAATCGAACCCCTGTTACCAGGATGAAAACCTGGCGTCCTAACCACTAGACGAACGGACCATCATTTTAAGGAATGCAAAGAAATAGTGTTTTTTATTAATATCCAAAATATTTTACACTTTTTTGTTGCCTTTTTTAACACATACAAAGAAGGTAATCATCACTCATTTACCGCTTTCATAATTTCATCTGTCATTTCCATATTGTGATACACATTTTGAACATCATCGTCGTCTTCAAAAGCTTCTATCATATCCAGAATTTTTTTTGCGGTATCCACCTCTACTTTGGTAGTATTGTTTGGTATGCGTTGCAATTCGGCGTTTTCAGGTGTGATGTTCATTTCTTCCAACTTGCTCTGCACATCACCAAAGGCTTCGATCGGGCAATACAACATTAGAATATCGCCTTCATCCTCAATTTCTTCTACACCTGCGTCAATGATGTCAAGTTCAAATGCTTCGGGGTCAATGCCTTCTTTGGGTATGGTAAACACGCCTTTCTGGTCAAACAAAAAATTCAATGAACCGTGTTTCCCGAGGCTCCCGCCACGCTTTGTAAAAATGGCACGTACAGCACTTACAGTCCTGTTGTTGTTGTCTGTCAGGCAATCTACAAATATAGCCACGCCCCCGGGGCCATAGCCTTCGAAACTCACCGCCTGGTAATTTTCATCATCTGAACCTCCCTTTTTTATGGCCCTTTCAATATTGTCTTTGGGCATGTTCTGGGCTTTGGCATTTTGTGTTGCAGTTCTTAACCTGGTATTCATTTCGGGGTCATCACCACCACCTTCTTTAACCGCTATTGTTATTTCTTTGGATATGCGTGAAAATATTTTTGAGCGTTTGGCATCCTGTGCTCCCTTTTTTCGCTTTATAGTTGACCATTTACTGTGTCCGGACATAATGATGGAATTTATACAAATTCGACAATTGATTTATCAGGCATAAAAATATAAAATTGTCTGATTATTACAATACGGGAAGTCATATATTCATTACATTAAAAGTTCATTATGTGTTTTATTTACTTAAGGATGTAAATATTTGTAATTTTGCAGGCATTAATTTACACATGATAATATAAGCATGAGAACATCAAATCCTGCCATCAGCAAGCGCCTTTTTGAAAAAAGCCGTCCACATGAGCTTTCAGGAGAAATGACTGTTAAGGGCACCATAAATAAAAGTTTTTTGATGCTGGGCTTAATCCTTATCAGCGGATCATTGGCGTGGAAAGCTGCTATTGCAGGCGCAGCCTGGATACAGGGAGTGCTCATAGGTTCAGCCATCGTCGGCTTCATCCTTGCCATTGTCACCATCTTTAGCCCCAAAATAGCGCACATCACAGCCCCCTTATATGCCCTGGCAGAAGGGGTGGTATTGGGAGCTGTATCGGCCATGTACAACAGTTTTTACGATGGCATTGTGCTGCAGGCTATATTGCTTACCGTTGCCGTGTTTTTACTGATGTTGCTGTTGTACAAAACAGGTACACTGAAAGCAACGCCTGCCTTCAGGCGGGGTGTGCTTATTGCCACAGGGGCTGTTGCTGTTGTGTATTTGTTTCAGTGGATTGCCGGAATGTTCGGTGGTTCTGGTATTCCCATGGTTAACGGGTCCGGGTTTACCGGCGTATTGTTCAGCCTTGTCATTGTTGGCATTGCAGCGTTCAATCTCATCATAGATTTTGACAACATCACCAAAGGCGAAGAAGCCGGGGCACCGAAACGGTACGAGTGGTACAGTGCTTTCGCTTTGATGATAACACTTGTTTGGCTTTACCTTGAAGTATTGCGGCTGTTAGCTAAATTAAGACGATAAACATTGCAATTATGAAAACAATTAACATTCTTGAAGTAAACAACAAAAACCGTAAACAACAATTTTATGATTGTGCCAGGGACATTTATGCTGATGATCCGCATTGGGTCTGTCCGTTGGATGTGGAAATTGAATCCATTTTTGACCCGTCACATAACACGGCTTTTGAACACGGTGCTGCCTTCAGGTGGATTGCTGTTGATGCAGATAACAATCTCATTGGCCGCATAACTGCGTTTTTCCATAAAGAAAAGGCCATGAAACATAAACCTTATGCAGGAGGCATTGGGTTTTTCGAATCCATAGACGACCAGGATGTGGCAAACAAGCTTTTTGACACTGCCCGTGAATGGCTTCTTTATCAGGGAATGGAAGCTATGGACGGACCCATCAATTTTGGTGAAAATTTCCTGTATTGGGGCTTGCTTTTAGAAGGGTTTACACATCAGGCGTACGGGATGCAATACCATAAGCCATATTACCGTAAATTGTTTGAAAATTATGGATTTAAAATTTATTATAAACAGTATTCCTATCATGTTGATCTGACAAAGCCGTTTAATGAGAGGCAGGTGAAATTTGCCAAATTTATTGGCCGCAAAAAAAATTATTCGTTTAAGCACCTTGAAATCAAGCATGCCGATAAATACATTGATGATATCGTGTATATTTTTAATGCTGTATGGTCAGATTTTCATGAAGATTACACCCCCCTTGAAAAGAAAGATATCGAGCAAATATTTAAGGATGCCAAAGATGTGATTATTGAAGATTTTATCTGGCTGGATTATGACAATGAAAAACACATCGGATTGCTGGTTCCTTTCCCGGATGTCAACCAGGTAATAAAACCCTTCAATGGAAAACTGAATTTATGGAACAAGTGGCGTTTCATGCGTCGGATGCGAAATCCAAAAGTGCTGACCCGGGCCCGGTTGCTTATCAGCGGAGTTATTCCGGAACACCAGCGTACCGGTATCATAGGGCCTTTGTTCATAACAATGGCTGAAACCCTGAAACAACATGGCATCAAAGAACTTGAAATGTCCTGGGTGGGCGATTACAACGATACAGTAAACAAACTTTATAAACAGATGCACAATACCGAACGGGCTAAAACCCATGCCACATACCGCTACCTGTTTGACAGAAACGCAACATTTGAGCGATTTACGAATGAAAAAGCCCCGAAAGCAAAAAA
>JAQIDD010000229.1 GCA_027858215.1 Candidatus Delongbacteria bacterium
TTGGGAAAATGCGTTGCTGTTCAAACAAAATACAATCCCCTAAAATATCAGTTATTTTTTGTTATTATGCTTTACTATGTGTTTAATGTTTCAATATTAATCTACTGTGTCCTGTTCTATTACTGTATCCAGATCGACTTCCACATCTAAATCTGCCTCAACGGCTGCATTGAAATCAACGCTGTATTCAGGATATACTTTAATGAGTTTATCATTTGAAGCATTTGTGGTTGAGGCATCTGCCCGGTAAACCAAATACTTTGCGGCCATCAGTTTATCCAGCATTTCACCTGTTACAACAACATCGGTTACTTTCTTAGTTTTACTGATTACTCTACCGTTACCATCCACTTCTGCGGAAGCAATTATTTGTGTTCCGGTTTCTTTTAATACGGAATCAAGCACAACATAATTTTCATCCAGAAAATACGCCTGTGTATTGGCTTCCACCGGCAATCCATTATCAATGGTAAGTCTGAGCATCAGGTATTCTATTACGCCGGGGTCTTCAAATTCTTCTTCAAGGTTAAAGTCAGCTGTATCCCTGCCATGAAATCTATCAATATACCCCCATAACGGCAATTCTATCTCGAGGTCTGCAATAAATTTTGAATCGTCCCAAACAAAATTATTATGGCCAGCATCTCCGTATGGGTTGGTATGGGCATGAGCAGTAAATTTAAACCACGCGGGTCTGCGTGAAATAATCTCACTTATGTTACTGTTATTTTTATCCAGTATCAAACTGTCTTCTATAAACGTACCAAAATCGGATGTGTAAGTAATGTTGAAAGGATTGGTCGAGTCCATTGGCAACCCAGTACCATAATCAACAAGGTCATGCGTTTCATCAAAATAAGTTGAGTGGGCTATTACCGAATCAAAGTAAAAATTTGCAGGAATACCATACGAATTTCTATAATAAACTTTGAACTGCGGATCTTCAAATTTAAAATCTTCTATATCCCAGTTGCCGCCGGGATCAAAAAGATCAAGATCAATTTTTCCACTTTTATATATCAATGTATTGTATCCGAAATAACCAAACATAGCTTCATGATCGGGATTTAAGAAGTCCACCTGAAATTCCATATCTCCGGTATTGGAACCTCCTGAATGCACAAAGGTTATTTCAAGCTCAACAGGAATTTCATTGTATCCAAGAGATGTCTGGGTCATGTCAACATTGTATCCATCCATATCATTATTCATGTCCTCATCTGAACTCCCATAAGGTAACAGATTCAAGGTACGGGAAAATGGTATTCCGTCTTTTGTTACGGTTGGTAAAGTCATAACCAACTCAATGGCATGCTGATACGAAGAAACCGTTCCCAGGTTTAAGGACCCATGATCAAGCCAGATGCTGTCCAGTTCGGCATCATCATTAAACAGATCAAAATGCAGATCAAAATTACGGTTAATTGTCATATGATCACCGGTGTTGAATCCGGTAAAATCCACCCCTGATGCAGGAATATTAACGTGCAACTGTTGATTACCAATGTCCATTATTTCTGATACGGTATCGGATTCTGCCGTTTCAAAATACATTAGTGACAAAAAACCATCACCATTCACCTGCAGCCTGCCGACAGAATCATAAGCCTCCATGGCATCAATCATATGCAGGCTTCCATAGGCTATAGGGGCAGCCAGACTGGGTTTCCAGTGTACTTCATTTGTCAGTTTATCAAAATCAAAATTATCTTTTATGCAGGCATGCATTATCAACATAAGGACAATGATAAGACCGGGGATAATAACTATTCGAAGTCGTTTCATATCAATTTATTTAATTTGGTAATTATATAAAAAATTATCTTTGCCTCCAACAAAAAGATTAAAATGTATTTTGTCAGGAGCCAGGTATGTTATACTAAATGGGCTTTTTCCTATCAATGGGAAACCAGGGTGTAAAGTTCCGTCAGCGTTGATAAGGTATATCATTTCGTTGTCATAATCTGTCACACCTATTTTACGTTTGTCTGATGAAAACACATAATAATTTGGGGCTTCCGTAATTTCATTTTCAAATGTATAGGTCATAATCATTGATGATCCCTGGCTATACACCTCTAACTTTTTGCCATCAAGAAAGATATAATCATTAACACCATCAGCATCCATATCTTTATATATGAAATAATGATCCTCGCTGTAATTTTTAATGTGCAAAGAATCCACCACTGTGTTTAAAAATACCTTCATGATAGTTCCGGTGTTTGTTGT
>JAQIDD010000289.1 GCA_027858215.1 Candidatus Delongbacteria bacterium
TCATTCATCTTCTTCATCAAAACGCTCTTCAAGCGAGCGTAACAATTTATAAAAATCGCCTTTTGTGTCAATTTGCCTGTTTTTCACAAGTAAGGTATTGGGATCAACAAGTTCCTCAAACGGAATACTGTCAATTTCCAGGTTGTCTTTTACGGTCACCATTTCACCAAATTTTCCCTGTTCGATAAGACAAAATGCCCCCACACCTAATTGTGATGTGAGCAATACATCGTAAAGCCTGGGGGGTATCTGTCGCGTTTCATATCCAACAATCTGGGATTTGAATTTTTTTCTTCCTCCGATTTTTTCCGCGTATATGCTTTGTACGGATTTCGCTACTTTTTCTCCAATTTTTGCCTCGGCAAGCCTGAGGTTTCCATGCCTGTCTTTTTCAATTATTGCAATTTCTTCTTCGCTCAACAACTCAGCAATGCCTTCAGAAACACAAAACACCCCGTAGTCTTTCCCGGCTTTTTCTCTTTTAACTACAATGTCAACCAGCTCTTCGGCAAGTTTCTCAAGCGAAAATTGCTTATCCTGATAATCCTCGGGGATGATGGCTTTTGTTGCCCTGCCATAAATGCTCGCTGCGGCAGTGTACCAGCCGGATTTCCTGCCCATCATTTCCACCACATGGTAACAACTGGTTGCTTTGGCATCATCATACAAGCCTCTGACCATGTCTCCTGCTGCTCCTGCTGCTGTAAAAAACCCAAAAGTCCAGGCAATGCCCGAGTAATCGTTATCAATGGTTTTTGGTACATGTACAATGGCACCATTGAATAGCAAATCAGGATTGTCTTTCAGTCTGTCCTTAGCAATTTTATAAATATAATTAGCTGTTTTCAAGGTATCATCCCCCCCTATGGTAATGAGTACACCAATGCGCATTTTTTCAAAATTGTCTAAAATATGCGTTATTTTTCTGACCTTTTCAGGATCTTCCAAATCCCGCCGATTTTTAATTCCTTTGCCCGGATTTGCCCTTGACGTCCTCAGAAAAAATGCCTTGTAATCCAGGGTCTGTGATATTAAATATTTATCAATTTCCACATAATGTTTTCCTTGCACTAAATCTTCAGAATTTAAGCTTTGTAAAAACTCAAAACCATTGCAAAATCCAATAACAGGAATGTTTTTGTCCAGGAACTGTTTTGCAGCACCGGCAAGCACCCTGTTACTTCCGGGCGCAGGCCCTCCTGAATGCAATATCGCAACTTTTAAATCATTTTCCTGCAACCACTGTAAATAATCAGATGCGTTTTTCATCGTTTTCATAAGCTATATTTTTGATCATTCCACATTTTTGTTTTTCTGTCTCAATAACCATGTAAGAAACATAAAATTTCACAACCATCAATCAATAAAAATGTATTTTTCACTTTCGTATGTTGCAAAGGTATCATTTTTATATGCTCACTTAAAACGAATAATTATTACCTCAAATCTTGCTTCCCACAATGACAATATATCCAATTCAGCATCGTCCATACATCATAACTCTTTTAAGAGGCTGTTTTTTAGAATCATTCTACATTGAAAATGCCTGTGAAAATTGGCAAGCATTCACTGCCCTACCAATCATCACCACCACTTCATCTCACACCCTACCGCGTCGCCATCATCATCAAAACAATATTGTCAACATTATCCAACGCTTTTTCTGTTTTACGAACAGGTGTAAACCGGAATGTGTTTTTCCCTAGTGATACGTGAAGGTCGCTTTTTTCCCTGATCAGTAAAACAAAGTCATTGAAAGGAATAATCAATTCGTAGCGATAGTCAAAGCCTTTATTTACTGGCTCTGCATAGATTTTATCAGCTTTCATCAAGTCTTTTTCCCTTACTCCTGCTTTGCATGATGAGTGTCCTGATAAAGGCTCTTCACTATGCAATGTATATAACATTCTTACCGGAGGTTGTTTTATGGTGTCCCTCAATGTAAAATCCACATACATTTCATAATCTTTCCCGGATTCATATTCAAGTGGTTTTACAAAATACTGGGTTGATCCTCCGTCTGTATAAAAAGTCTGAACATATTTTGATGGCCGACCGGTTCCCTTTGGCCCCATACAGGAAATAAATATTAATACCATTATACTAACGGGTAGGAATAATTTTCTTCTTAATCTCTGCATAATTATAAAATTTATCCGATATATCTGCCGAATCCCTTCCAAGATAAGCAAACATATAGGTTTTATTGTCATCAATAATGGTTCTCACAGACCACAGGCTGTCATGATCACCTAACACAGCACACATTTGCAGGCTGTCATTACATTGCATATCCACAAAAGCCGAATCAAAATCCCGGTATTCTTCAGCCATTTGCCTTGCCGAGACACCCATGCACAAGGCAATATACAGATCTTCAACGTCCTTTTTTACATACCGAATCAGGGGCACCTGCTTATCAGAGATGTCATTGTGAATAAAAAAACTTTGATACACGATTG
>JAQIDD010000291.1 GCA_027858215.1 Candidatus Delongbacteria bacterium
GTCAGTATTTCAGCGTGTTTTCCTTCTTCCATATTTACTTATTTTTATCACTCAATACTTAAGAGCCCTAAATTAGGTATTTTCTTCTGATTTAATACTGACTTTTAGCATTATTTTCAACAAAACCCGGTTAATAATTAACAAAATAAAATCCATCCGAAGTTCGTCGGTTATAACCCCATGAATCTTATTATTTTCATGTAAAAATGTCAGATGTTCATCATCAATATTTAAATCCTAATCAGCACGGGTCAAATAGTTCAATAATGCTTTATTAAACTACTTTCGGGTTTGAGGTATTACATTTTAACCAATTTATTTGCGTATTGGAATCTGCTTGGTTAACTTTGGCCTGAAGATTGATAAGTAGTATATGAATTAAATAATCATAAGGAATAAACATGAATGTAAAATTATCAAAAAGCGTTCAGAATGCCATATCATACAGCAGAGAAGAAGCCATCAGGCTGGGAAATGAATTCGTTAGTCCCGATCATCTGTTGCTTGGTATCATTCGCGAAGGCAACAACATAGCATTAGACATACTGAAAAACCTTGATGTAAAGCTTGATGAATTGAAGAAACGTGTGGAAAACAGGGTGAAAGACACAAGTAATGAACTTAATTTGCAGGATACAGAGCAAATTAAAATTCATGAAAGTACCCAACGTATTCAGAATTTCATGAACCTCGAAGCCAAGGCTATGCAAAGTGAAGAGGTGAATTCCGGACATTTGCTCTTGGCAATTTTGCGTGTAGCTTCTCCCCTTTCACAAATTTTTCATGAAATGAATGTGGATTATGAACTGGTGAAACTCAACATGGAAATGGATAGTCCGCATGCTGATATTGATGAGCCTGAAGACGAGGATTTTGAAGAAACCGGCCCTAAAGAACCCACGGGACAGAGGCCCAAAAAAGGCACCCCATCAACCGGGAAATCATCTGATACCCCTGTGCTTGATAATTTCGGCATTGATTTAACCAAAGCCGTGGAAGAAGGCAAGCTCGATCCCATAATTGGTCGTGAGCGTGAGATTGAACGTATATCCCAAATTCTCAGTCGACGTAAGAAAAACAATCCGGTGTTGATTGGTGAACCTGGTGTTGGAAAATCAGCCATAGCTGAAGGCCTCGCTGCAAGAATCATTGACAAAAAAGTATCGCACGTGTTGTTTGACAAACGCATTGTCACGCTTGATATGGCCTCCATTGTGGCAGGCACAAAATACCGGGGACAATTCGAGGAACGCATGAAAGCCATCCTGAATGAACTTGCCAAAACCAATGAAGTCATTTTGTTTATTGATGAAATCCACACCATTGTGGGGGCAGGTGGTGCTGCAGGTTCACTTGACGCTGCCAATATGTTGAAACCATCCCTGGCAAGGGGTGACATACAGTGTATTGGTGCTACCACTCTTGATGAATACAGAAAGCACATTGAAAAAGACGCTGCTCTGGAAAGGCGTTTCCAAAAAGTCATTGTCGAAGCCACATCACAGGAGCAAACCATGGAAATCCTGAAAAACATTAAAGACAGGTATGAAGACCATCATAACGTTAAATACACCGATGAAGCACTGGATGCTTGTATCAAACTTACAACCAGGTATATCAGTGATAAATACCTTCCTGACAAAGCCATTGATGCCTTGGATGAAGCAGGTTCACGTGTTCATATTGCAAAAATCAATGTACCTGAAAACATCACTAAGCTTGAAGAAAAACTGAATGATGTTAAAAAATCGAAAATTACTGCTGTTGGCAAACAAAAGTTTGAACAGGCTGCTGCCTACAGGGACCAGGAACGTGAACTTGAACAGCAAATTGACCAGGCTAAAAAACAATGGCACGACGACCTGAAAAAAAACAAAGAAACGGTTACGGAGGACAATGTGGCAGAAGTGGTTGCCATGATGACAGGTGTGCCGGTACAGCGCATCGCACAAAACGAAGGCACCAAACTCATGAAAATGGGTGATGTATTGAAAAAGGAAGTGGTTGGACAGGATGAAGCCATCAAAAAAATTGTCCTTGCCATCCAGAGAAACCGTGCAGGCTTAAAGGATCCCAACAGGCCTATCGGGTCATTTATTTTCCTTGGCCTCACCGGCGTTGGAAAAACACACCTGGCCAAAGTGTTATCCCGGTTTTTGTTTGATTCTGATGATGCGTTGATACGCATTGACATGAGTGAATACATGGAAAAATTCTCGATTTCACGGCTTGTTGGAGCTCCTCCCGGATACATTGGTTATGAAGAAGGCGGACAACTTACTGAGAAAGTGCGCCGTAAACCATATTCTGTCGTTTTGCTTGATGAGATAGAAAAAGCACATCCGGATGTGTTCAATATTCTGCTGCAGCTTATGGATGAAGGCCGCCTGACCGACAGCCTGGGCAGACGTGTGGATTTCAGAAATACCATCGTCATCATGACCTCGAATATTGGAACACGTGAATTGTCAGAATACGGAAAAGGCGTTGGTTTTGAAACGGCAGCACAAAAGCAAAACCTTGACAAACATTCACAAAGCATTATCAATAAAGCGCTTAAAAAATCTTTTGCTCCCGAGTTTCTCAATCGTGTCGATGATATTGTGATGTTTAACAGGCTAAAAGAAGAACACATCAAAAAGATCATTGACATTGAATTGCGTGGATTGTATGCTCGAATTAAAGCCACGGGTTATAAAATCAAACTTTCACCGGCGGCCAAAAAGTTTGTTGCCGAAAGGGGATTTGACAGTAAATTTGGAGCCAGGCCGCTGAAACGGGCCATCCAGAAATACATTGAAAATCCCATGGCTGAAGCTATCATCAATTCAAAAATTAAACAGGGACAAACCATCAGCCTCGGATACAATAAAAAATCCGGGATACAAATAAAAATACTGAACAAGTAAATTCTTGATTTATTCTGGTGGGGGTTGTATTAAATCCAAAGTTCAAAAAAACAAAAATAAGGATTTAGGGGTTAGGGTTTAAAATATTTCATGACCTAAACCCTAAAACTTTACACCTTATTTTGATCTTTCTGATTAAGGGGCCTTCTAATAATTTTTTTCTTTCAAGAAACAAATTTGATGAATAAGATGCAAGGCACAAATTTTGTGCAAATGAGGGCAGAGCCAAGCTTGCGACGCAGTGAGCTGAGTCGAACCTGCTTGGCTATGCCGAGTGCAGCCATAATTATTAAAATTTTTCATTGTCTATGAAAAACGCTGAAAATCTTGATGCGAAAGAATTAATAGAAGTCCCCTTAATAGTATCTGCAAACTAAAGTTATCTTTTTTGAAGTACCCATGTTTATCCAGAGGCGAGTACTAATTAGTGTCTGTCAATAGAGTCAGTGTTTAGTTCATAATGTTCAAGATTAAGGCGTGTGAAAATTTAAACCGCAGCATACTAACGTATTCGAGGATTTAAAATTTGAGCTACAACGAAGATATTGGACATTATGGACAAACACTAATTAGTGTTCGTCAATAAAATCATTGTCTTGTTCATAATGTTTGAGTTCGAGGCCTGCGAAGTATTTAAAACCAAGGATTTTACTTTCGTAAATGACTGTTTTAAATACGAGCGTAA
>JAQIDD010000376.1 GCA_027858215.1 Candidatus Delongbacteria bacterium
ATTTTTGCCGATTATTTTGCTTATGACGATGGCTCCTCCGAAGCCGGATACGGATTAAGTGGCTCGGGCAATAGTGCGGCATTGCGTTTTAAACTCAAAGACCGTGGATTCATTCGTCAAGGGTATTATGCAGACCTTGTTTTGGTCAATCCCAGGCAAGCTTATACGGTCAATAACAAAAATACCCTGTACAAATGTGGCTGGTCTCCTTTTGAAGATCAGACATTTTCACACTCCATCAGTAAAACTATGGTCAACGGTGAAATTGTATTTGATGGGACCCAAATTGTTGAAAAACAGGTTGCGATGCCACTTTATTTTGACCGGTAGAGTTATATCCACGGAACTAGTTATAAACATACGAGCCTTACCATTGTAATTTACATAAAGAAATTTTTATCTTTATAATTTGAGAAATAAAACAGTGAAAATTATGGGAATCAACTACGGAAAGGAACCAATGCACAAAACCGTAAATCAGGTAGCAGAACACATGGCTGTTGCAGCACGTACTGCGCCGAAAACCAGGAGCCGTGATGTCATTCATACCGCCATTGTGGATGGTAATGAACTCCGGCAACTGGCTGTTGAAATGAAAAACATTGCAGAAGCATATAACATGGGCTTTTTTGCTCGCGATGCCGATAATGTGCTTAATGCTTCTTGTTTGCTGTTAATTGGGTGTGAGATTACATCCATGGATCTTAAGCCATGTGGGATGTGTGGGTTTAAAAATTGTGCTGAAAAAAATAAACATCCCGATGTTCCTTGTGTTTTCAACAGCATGGATGTAGGCATTGCCATAGGATCCGCCATTTCAATAGCGGCTGATTTCAGGGTTGATAATCGCGTGATGTACACCATTGGCCAGGCAGCACTAAACATGGAATATTTCGATGATGATGTAAAAATTGTGTGTGGCATTCCCCTTAGTGCAACCGGGAAAAATCCATTTTTCGACCGAAAGAAAAAATAACATGAGGCCAAAAGTTTATATCCTGGACAGTGTACATCCTCTTTTCAAAGCAAGGCTGGCACATAAATTTGATATCCATGAAGATTTTTCATCAGGCCGGGATCAGCTTAAAGCAAAGCTAACAGATGCACACGGTGTCATTATCAGGAGCCGGATCACATTTGACAAAGCCATAATTGATGCAGCACCGCAGCTTCAATTTATAGCCCGGGTAGGTGCAGGTATGGAATCCATTGATGTCGCCTATGCAGAAAAAAAAGGCATCCATTGCCTCAACTCGCCCGAAGGCAACCGTGATGCTGTAGCTGAACATACCATGGGTATGTTGCTGAACCTGATAAATCATTTAAACCGCTGCGATAGCCAGGTTCGCAAAGGAATATGGCAACGGGAAGAAAACCGGGGAATGGAACTCAAAGAAAAAACCGTAGGTATCATTGGTTTTGGCAATATGGGGTCTGAATTTGCCGCACGCTTGCAGGGGTTTTCATGCAAGGTGTTGGCTTATGACAAATACAAAACAAATTATGCTCCCGATCAGGTAACCGAAAGTGACATGAATGAAGTGTTCGAAAAAGCTGATGTCGTGAGTTTGCATATTCCACTTGATGAAAAGAATTTTTATCTCGCAGATGAAAACTGGTTTGATGCGTTTCATAATCCCATTATTCTGTTGAACACGTCGCGGGGCCCAATAGTTAAAACCAGCGCGTTGCTTGATGCACTGAAAAAGAAAAAAGTAACAGCAGCAGGCCTCGACGTGCTCGAATATGAAGAGAGCAGTTTTGAAAACACGTTGAACCTTGCTGAAATCGATGATTTCAAAGCGCTTGCTGCCATGGATAATGTTCTTTTTTCGCCACACATTGCCGGATGGACAACAGAGTCCAAAATCAAACTGGCTGAAGTGCTGATACAAAAGATATTGTCCCTTTACACGTAAAAATTCCTACGGATGTAATATCCCGCGCAAGGGATACGGAGGGTGGCCGCCGGTAAGCGGCCAGACCCCCGTTTTTGAAAAAACGGTGGCCG
>JAQIDD010000379.1 GCA_027858215.1 Candidatus Delongbacteria bacterium
CTGCCCTCATTTGCACAAAATTTAAAGCAGGATATGAGAAACGCTGAAAACCCCATGGGAACAAATATCATAAACAATCTGACTGCGTTAAAGTTTTTCTAAATAGCTATGGCTATTCAGAAATATTTATGCCTTGCATATTATTCATTATATTTGTTTCTTGAAAGAAAAGAATTAATAGAAGTCCCCTTAATAAAATACCCGAATTTTTACGGTTTTATTTTGATGTAATAAACATCCTGGCTTCTTGTGTTGCATTAAATCTACACGATATGTAGTACGGGAAATTATTAATTGTTTCCTGTTTTTGGTTTGGATCATCTAAATTTTTATTAGTTTTGTAATATCTTAATGGGGTGCCTTAAAGGCTGAGATCACACCCTTTGAACCTGATCCGGGTAATGCCGGCGAAGGGAAAAGAGTTTTATCATCTCACATAATTTAGGACATTATCCATTAAGAAATATTTGTTGAACTTTTAAATTCTTAATTATGAAACGAGTATTTCTTTTTGCGGTAGTATTTTTTGCAGTCGGCATGATGGCTGTAGCTCAGAATCTGAACGGAATCGTAACTGATGAAGATCAGAAACCCCTGACCGGGGTAAATGTTAGTGTAAAAAATTCCTTCCTCGGAACAGTAACCAATGCTGATGGAGAGTTTAGTTTGAAGCTTAAACCTGGAGAGTATGTTTTAAAATTCAGTTTCCTTGGTTATAAGCCTGTTGAGAAACAGGTAAATGTTGGGGAATCCCGGGTTAGACTGAATGTACAGATGGAGCCTACTGTTTTTGTAACCGAAGATGTTATTGTACAGGCAACAAGGGCATCTCAAAGCACACCAACTTCACATGAAACAATGGACAATGAGGAAATCAACAGACGTAAAATGGTGCAGGATGTGCCTTACCTGATTCAGCTAACTCCTTCTGTGGTGGCTACTTCTGAAAGTGGTACAGGCATTGGCTATACCGGGTTTCGTATCCGGGGAAGCGATCCAACACGTATAAACGTAACCATTGATGGCATTCCATACAACGATGCAGAATCCCAGGGAACATATTGGGTTAACATACCGGATTTTGCCAATTCTGTAAAATCAGTGCAAATACAGCGTGGTGTTGGGACATCTACGAACGGAGGCAGTGCGTTTGGTGCCACATTAAATTTTCAGACTAAAGGTGCCCGGCCCGATCCCTATGCTTCGGTCAATTTTGTTGCCGGATCATTCAATACACGAAAAATAAGCGTTATGGCCGGTACAGGCCTGTTGAATGAGCATTTTACACTCAATGCACGCTACAGTAAGGTATTGTCTGATGGCTACATCGACAGGGCCTTCGTTGATCATGAATCGTTTCAGTTAACAGCCGCTTACCGTTCTGAAAACGACCTTGTAAAAGCCAGTGTAATCCATGGCGATGAACGAACCGGCATTAGCTGGTGGGGGGCACCCGGTGATTCCCTTGAAACCAACCGAACCTTCAACCCCGCCGGAATGTACATAGACGAAAGTGGCAACATTGATTATTATAAGGGGCAAACTGACAATTATCTGCAAAACCATTACTACTTGCATTACACGCATTTATTTAATCAACATCTGAATGCTAACATTTCGGCTCATTATACACGAGGTGATGGGTACTATGAACAGTATCAGGATCCGTTAACTGCATGGTATGATTACGAAACTTCATTAAATTACTATGATTTACCAAATGTGGAGATTGGTGATTCAGTGATTACCAATACTGATGTCATACGTCGTAAAATGATGGGAAATGATTTTTATGGTGGTTTGTTTTCATTGAATTACGACAGGGGGCGTGTGGATGCCTCTTTTGGAGGCGGTTGGAACAGATACGATGGCGATCATTTTGGACGTATCATCTGGATGCGTTATGCATCAATTTCTGAGAAAGGGCATAAATTTTATGATAATTCAAGTGTAAAAACCGATGGTAACGTATATGCCAAAGTCAATTACGATCTGACTGAAAAAATAAGCGCTTTCGGGGATGTGCAGTATCGGCACATTTTTTACAGCATGCAAGGTGTGGATTATGACCTGATGCCTGATGAGAGCAAAAAATTATTGGATCAGAATCACACTTATGATTTTTTCAATCCCAAGGCAGGGCTGTATTACAATATGAATGAACGTATGAATGCATACGCTTCTTTTGCCATAGGACATCGTGAACCCACACGTGCGCATTTTAAAGATGCCACCGGTGATCCGACCAAAACGCCTAAGCCCGAAACCTTGTATGATTATGAATTGGGGTATCAATACAATGCAAACAACCTGGCAGCAGGCATAAATGTTTATTACATGGATTATGTAGATCAACTGGTGCCGACCGGAGAAAAAAGTTCGGTGGGATATGATATCATGACAAACGTTGAAAACTCATACCGTGCTGGCATTGAATTGATGGCAGGAGTAAAAATCAGTGATTGGCTGGATTGGAATGCAAATCTGACCTTGTCCAAAAATGTGATCAATAACTTTACTTATTGGGCAAGCTATACTTATGTTCAGGACGGCGATACGGTAACCAATTATTTGTCCAATACGGTGGATGAAACAGTAATTGCTTTTTCCCCATCAATCGTCGGTGCAAGTGCATTGCGGTTTCGCGTTTTTGATGGTTTTGATGTAAGCCTGAACAGCAAATACGTAGGGAAACAATATTTTGATAACCTTCAAAGTAATCAGCGAAGCATTGATCCCTATTTTATTAATGATATAGAACTGTCGTATAACATAAAAACAAAACTCATCCCTGAAATAGACTTAAAACTCCAGGTAAATAACGTGATGGATGTACAGTATATCAACAATGCATACGGTGGTGTGTGGTATGAGTTCGGGCATGAAAAATCCTGGGCATATTATTTTCCACAGGCAGGCATACATTTTATGGGCAGCGTGAACTTGCGTTTTTAAATAAATTGTTATATAATTGCACCTGTAAACCAAAACAAATATAGTATTATGAAAAAGATTAAATTGATTGCTTTAACATTAGTAATTGGTGGATTGTTCGCTGCATGTTCATTGACAATGCCTGTAAATGCCACAAGCAATCCCGTTGGTACAAAAGTGGGAACAGCAAAAGCCACAGGTTACCTGGGTGTGTTGTTTTTTGGGCAGGATGCCAGCATCCAGAAAGCTGCTCAAAACGGTGGTATTAAAAAGATTTCAACTGTGGACCTGAAAACAACAAATGTCCTTGGTATCATTGTAACCTATGAAACCATAGTTACAGGAGAATAAACGATGTAGAAATTTTTTCGGAGGCTGCTTCATGTTGGAGTGGCCTTTTTTTTGTCGGCTAATTTGTTAATTTTAGCCGTTAAAATAAATATACATACTATGAAAACCGTATGCTTGTTTTTGATGTTGTTCTTCATGCTTGTTTTTAGTGCCTGTAAGCAAAATCCCAAAAAGGATTTACCGGTAAAAAATGAATTTGCACATTTACAGGGATATTACGAAGACAGTGTTTATGATTCAGTCCGTGAGGCGTATCGTCATCGGCGGTTGGTGGCTTTTGGCCTGGAAAGGGCTTTTGTTCTTGATAGTGCTTATGAAGAAGGTGTGGTTGATTCAAACGTGTATCAACGGTATTTTAATCACAATGACATCACTGATAAGCAGGTGCCCCTGAATCGGTATGTAAAAAAGGACGATGAAGATCTGTATATTGC
>JAQIDD010000383.1 GCA_027858215.1 Candidatus Delongbacteria bacterium
GGTAGCGCAACAAAAAACCATGCGGCTGGCAGAAACTTATAATGTACAATTGCAATACCACTTGCTTGATGTCAATCATTTTGATTTTGAGGACAATATGTTTGATGCTGTTGGCATGATATTTCTCCACCTGCCGCCTATGGTTAGAAAGAACATACACAACGAATTATTCCGCACCCTTAAACTCGGAGGAGTACTCATTATGGAAGCCTTTGATAAATCCCAGTTGAAATATGGCACAGGGGGCCCCAAAAATCCGGATATGTTGTATTCCCCTGAAGTATTAAAAAAAGATTTCGTGCATTTTTCCCGCTTGAACATCAGACACACGCTGCGGAAAATCAACGAGGGGACGCATCACGTTGGAGAAGCGTCTGTGATACAGGTAAAAGCGGTGAAATAGAAAAAGACGGGAGACGGAAAAGGGAATAAAAAGAAACCATTGGGAAACCACTAAAATTATTCATTCTGATTTTGTTTTAACCCGGCATGCCGCCACCTCAATGCAACAAGCCACTACATCGCTGTATTTAAACGCTTTGCCTCTGCACTAAAATTGATTTGTGAATACAACATGTAAAAAAATTTAGGATTAATTTTAGTTAGTATGCATAAATTCTTATAATTTTATGCTGATTTAATATGAGATGCCATGTCTATGAAAAAAACACTGGTTACCGGCGGGGCCGGATTTATAGGTTCTCACTTGTGTGAGAGATTATTAAACGAAGGCAACGAAGTTATTTGCCTGGATAATTATTTTACAGGCTCAAAACAAAACATCATTCACCTTATGGATAATCCATATTTTGAATTGGTACGCCATGACATTACCATGCCGTATTACATAGAGGTGGATGACATTTACAATCTGGCCTGTCCGGCATCTCCCATACATTATCAGTACAACCCCATCAAAACGGTAAAAACATCGGTGATGGGTGCCATCAACATGCTGGGGCTGGCGAAACGCATCAAAGCCAAAGTGCTGCAGGCTTCTACAAGTGAAGTGTACGGTGACCCACAGGTGCATCCACAAACGGAGGATTACTGGGGACATGTCAATCCCATTGGTTCACGTTCATGTTACGATGAAGGGAAACGTTGTGCCGAAACCTTGTTTTACGATTATCACAAACAAAACAAAGTCAAGATAAAAATTGCCAGGATTTTCAATACCTACGGGCCTAACATGGACCCCGACGACGGCAGGGTGATTTCCAATTTCATTGTGCAGGCACTTCGGGGGGAAGACATTACCATTTATGGTTCCGGCAAACAAACACGCAGTTTTCAGTATGTGGATGATTTGATTGAGGGAATGATGCGCCTTATGAATACAGGTAAAGACATTACAGGTCCGATAAACCTTGGCAATCCACATGAATTCACCATGCTTGAACTGGCAAAAACGGTGTTAAAACTCACTGATTCAAAATCAAAAATATCATACCATCCCCTGCCGGAAGATGACCCGATACAGCGTCAGCCAGATATCAGCCTGGCCAAAGAAAAGCTGAATAACTGGAAGCCCTCAATACAATTGGAGGACGGACTGAAACAAACCATTGATTATTTTAACAAGATACTACACTTATGAAAGGAATTATATTGGCCGGTGGTGCAGGAACACGGCTGCATCCCATTACACGCAGCATATCAAAACAAATCATCCCGGTATATGACAAGCCGATGATTTATTATCCCTTGTCGGTGTTAATGCTGGCGGGCATCAGGGAAATTTTAATTATTTCCACCCCGCATGATTTGCTACTATACAAAAACCTTTTCGGTAACGGCAACCAATTGGGCTTAGAAATTTCATACGCCGCACAACCCTCTCCCGATGGCATCGCTCAGGCTTTTTTAATTGGAGAAGATTTCATCAATGGGGACAATGTCTGTCTTGTACTTGGCGACAATATTTTTTACGGTCACGGGCTGGGGGGCAAACTGCTTGATTCAGCAAAACTGACGGGCGGAGCTGTTGTATTTGGTTATTACGTCAATGACCCGCAACGATACGGTGTGGTTGAGTTTGATAAATCAGGGAAAGTGGTTTCCATTGAAGAAAAACCGTCAAAACCAAAATCCTATTATGCGGTAACGGGGCTGTATTTCTATGACAACACGGTGGTGGAAAAAGCAAAAAAGCTAACACCTTCGCCGCGTGGAGAGTTGGAAATCACAGACCTCAACAAAATGTACCTGAAAGAAAACAAACTCAAGGTAGAATTGCTCAGTCGAGGTGTGGCATGGCTCGATACAGGCACGCCGGATTCGTTGTTGCAGGCATCTAATTTCATTGCTACGCTTGAAAACCGGCAGGGACTGAAAGCATCCTGCATTGAAGAAATTGCATTTAAACGCGGTTTTATCACTAAGCAACAACTGCTTGAACTGGCAAAACCCCTGATGAAAAACAATTACGGAAAATACTTGAAACGCATCGCAAAAGAAGAGGGTTATGGAAATCATTAAAACAGATATACCAGACCTGTTGATTTTGAAACCACGCATTTTCGGGGACAGACGCGGGTATTTTTTTGAAAGCTGGCGCGATGAATGGCTGGAAAACATTGGCATCAGCACCAAATTTGTGCAGGATAACGAATCTTCTTCCCGCTGCGGTGTCATCCGTGGTTTGCATTACCAACTACCACCACACCCGCAAGCCAAGCTGGTACGCGTAATACGTGGCAAAGTGCTGGATGTGGCTGTGGATATACGGAAAAATTCCCCCACATACGGAAAACATGTTGCTGTTGAGCTTACCGAAGATAACCACTGGCAGTTTTTCATTCCACACGGGTTTGCACATGGTTTTGCGGTTTTGTCGGAACAAGCAGTGTTTACTTACAAATGTGATGATTATTATCACCCCGAATGTGAGTCCGGTATTGCCTGGAATGACCCGGACCTCAATATAGACTGGAAAATTAAACCGGAAGATTCCATTGTATCAGATAAGGACAAACATAATCCCGCTTTCAACACCGTAAGAGGGATATCACTTTAAGGGGCCTTCTATTAATTCTTTTCTTTCAAGAAACAAATATAATGAATAATATGCAAGGCATAAATTTTTCTGAATAGCCATAGCTATTTAGTCAATCCTTAAAAACAACATAAGGCGTTAATTTTCAACAATATAATGTTGATAAATAGTGCTTTTTTTATGTTGTTTTTTGCAAGGAAATTTGTAATTTTCGTGAAAAGCTTGCAA
>JAQIDD010000386.1 GCA_027858215.1 Candidatus Delongbacteria bacterium
GGTAGCGATTGCCCGTTTTTTGTCCAAAACAAACCTGTTTTTGCCTCTGGCAGAGGTGAAATCATGGAAGAAATTAAACTTAACCTGGAAGGAAAATATGTGTTGATCGTATTCCCGGATATACATATTCACACAGGGGATGTTTTCAGTAAAACAACCATCAGTCCGGCAGACTATGAACTGAGAGATTTACATACCATACCGGTTTCATCCTGGAAAAATCACATTGGCAATAAATTTGAATCCTTTGTTTTTAACATGCATCCGCAGTTAAAAAAAATCAAACCTTTACTCTATGCTGCAGGTGCAGATTATGTGCAGATGACAGGGACAGGCTCTGCTTTTTATGGAATATTTTCCCATAAACCGGAGATAAACCAAAATTATCTAACATATAAATACATAGTGAAGCAATTTTAAAAATTATCTGACCCTTTTTGTTTTTTGATTATGTTTGTAAAATAAACTTAAAATTTATGAAAACACGTCTTATTATTTTATCAGCTATTGTATCCTTTTTTCTGTTCAATGCGCAATCCCTTGCTCAAATGTCGTATGGGGGAAAACCATGGTCTTATAACCACAAAAACCAGGTAACTGAAATTGACCACATTCAACTCAGGAGCCCGGATGTAAACAAGCTGCTCCAGGAAGCAAAAACAGAAGACGCTCACGGACAGCCACCAAAAGTGGGCATTTTCATTGATGTTAATTTCAATATGGATAACGCCGGATCATGGTATATCCTGAAAGACGGCAGGAAATTGTGGCGTCTGCAGATTACATCGAAAAACGCCCAGGCACTGTCGCTTATTTATGACTCTTTTGACTTGCCCAAAGGATCACAACTCTACATTTACAGCCCTGATAAAATACAAACCATTGGTGCTTTTACCGAAAAGAACAACGCTGATGGCGGGTACTTTGCTACCGAAATGATTTACGGAGAAAGCCTGATTCTGGAATATATTTCACCGCGTACAAAACAGGTTGATGGCATGGCACAAAAGGATTTTATCAATGAAGCAACAATAAACATCAAACACGTAAATTACATTTTCAGATATGCCCCCGACCCTTACCGTAAAGAGAAAGACTTTGGAAGTTCCGGGGATTGCAATGTTAATGTCAACTGCTCCGAAGGAGATGACTGGCAGGAGCAGAAAAAGGGTGTAGCCAGAATATTGTTCAACGATGGCAGCTACTCATATTATTGTACCGGAACACTTGTCAATAATACCAATGAAGATGGAACGCCTTATTTTCTGTCAGCTCACCATTGTGGCGGCGATGTTAATACAGGGTATTATGATTCCTGGACATACGATTTCAACTATGAATCAAGTGACTGTAGTAATGGAACCAGCGAACCATCATCCAACACCATTACAGGGTGCGATTTTGTGTCATCAGGCCCCATGGACGGAGGCTCTGATTTTCTGCTGGTTGAATTAAATCAAACACCTCCATCGAACTACAATGTTATATACAACGGATGGGACAGAAGCACAACCTCCAGTGGCAATGGCGTATCCATACATCACCCTTCGGGGGATATCAAAAAAATATCTACCTACACTAGCTCCTTACAAATTGCCACCTACAATGATGGCGAAAGTACAGGTGCCAGCAATGCATGCTGGAAGGTTTACTGGACAGCAACAACAAGCGGACACGGTATTACCGAAGGCGGTTCATCGGGCAGTCCCATTTTCAAAAGCAACGGTTTAGTCATGGGAACACTTTCAGGAGGAACATCCGGATGTGGCAACACCAGTGGTTGGGACCTCTACGGAAAATTTTCTTATCACTGGAACAGCAATGGCAGCGATAATACGGAAAAGCTGGAGCCATGGCTGGATCCGGCTGGTTCCGGAGCTGTTTTACTCAACCTGTATGATCCAAACAATATCACTGTCACGGCAGGGTTTACCTCAAACACACAAACCGTAACCGAAGGCGGTACCGTGAATTTTTCTTCTACCTCCACAGGGCCGGTGGAAAGTTACGCATGGTCATTTGAAGGAGGTACCCCGTCAACTTCAACAGCAGAGAATCCATCGGTGACATACAATACTGCAGGTACCTACAATGTAAGCCTCACCGTTAGCGGGAACGGCTCGCAGGACACACATACCGAAACAGACTATATAACCGTAAATAGTGGGGGAACAGGTGAAGACTGTACCTGGTTGAACGAACCGCTTACAGGCACCCCAACCTATTACGAAACGGATGGTGGTTCCGGTTATGTATCCGGAACTAATTCTTATGGTGATTTATCAAAAACCAACTATTTTGAACACAGTGGGGTTGGTTATGTGTTTACACTTGGCTTTCATGCAGCATATGCTGAAGGCACATCTTCCACCATAGAAATTGCCGTATGGGATGATGCCGGAGGAAGTCCTGGCAGTTTACTCGGTTCAAAAAGCATTTCCATGAGCGCCATCTCAGACAATTTTACTGAAGCAGGGGAATACTTTGAATTTCCCTTTGATAGTCCCATCGAAATTGATGGGGATTTTTTTGCAGGCATTGTACTTCCCGAAGGTGGTGATATTTTTGCACTCCTCACCAATACAGACGGGGACAGTTCCCCTGGAACAGCATGGGAAGAATGGAGTGATGGCTCCTGGTATCCCTATTATGATGCCAATAGCTGGGAATTAGCTGTTGATCACGCCATATACCCTGAAGTATGCACTAACCTGAGTGAAACAATAAGCTCCAGTGTCATTAAGAAATTTCAACTTTTTCCAAATCCCGGCTCAGGAAATTTGATAATACACTGCAAAGAGAAACTGACAGATGCTACTGTCAGTGTTTACAATTACCTTGGAGAAACCATGCTTACGCAACGGATCGATCACGTGAAAGAAGTAAATCTTGATATCAGTGATTATCCGCAGGGTATGTATTTCATTCGCATACACTCCGAAAAGGGAGATTACCAAAAAAAATACCAACTGATCAAATAAAACAGGGAAATTACGGTATGGCGCTCATAAAAAAAGTGAGAAATAAATTTCCACAAATTGGAGAAAACTGTTATCTGGCAGAAACTGCAACCATTATCGGGGATGTGGTGATTGGGGACAATTGCAGCCTTTGGTTTAATACGGTATTGCGCGGTGATGTAAACTCCATACGCATCGGAGACAGGGTAAACATTCAGGACGGAACGGTCATGCACACATTGTATAAAAAATCAAAAGTAATCATTGAAGATGATGTGACCATTGGTCATAATGTCAATATACACGGAGCCATAATTAAGAAAAGAGCTCTGATTGGCATCGGGGCCACTGTTCTTGATGATGCAGTTATAGG
>JAQIDD010000388.1 GCA_027858215.1 Candidatus Delongbacteria bacterium
GAAAAAATGGTCATCAATACGGAGAAACACGTTTTTGAAGCCGATGGTATAAATCAACTGAAATTTATTGATAAACCTAAATCAATTATGAATGTGCCTCTGGAAAAAATTAAAGCACCGGTGATATCTGAACATTACCTGTATCAGAAAAACAATTTTTTACCCGTACGCGACCACAATGATCTGTACGCTGCCGGATATTTTAATGAAATTCAGGCTTTCCTGGATGTATGTGAAAAAGACGGAGAAAACATAAGTACCCTGGATTCTATGGTACCGGTTTATGAATTGTTGAATAAATTGAATAAATAGACATGTACACAACCAAAGATTATATGAGGCGGGGATTGCGGTTTGCTAACAATACCTTACTCCCCGGACATAAAAAACTCAGCACCATCATGTTGTATTCAACAGACAGGTGCAATTCAAAATGCAGGCATTGCTACATCTGGGCTAAGAAACCAAAACAAGACCTCGGATTAGATAAAATCAAGGAAATTATCAAATCGCCTGTAGTCAGCAAGCACACCCTTATCGGACTTGAAGGAGGTGAATTTATTTTACATCCCGAGGCCGAGGATATTTTGAAATATTTGTCGGTACATCACCCTTACTTTGAGCTGCTTACCAATGGCCGTGATGCCGATACGGTTATCAAATACACAAAAGAATATAAACCTGTCAGGCTGTACATCTCCATGGACGGCACAAGGGAAACCATTGAATCAATGCGCAGGGCAGATATTTATGACAACATCATAAAAATCATCGAAACCCTCAAAGATGAATTGCCTCTCTCCGTGATGTTTACACTCACGCCATTCAATACATTCGACGATCTCATACACGTTGCTGATGTATGTAAAAAATACAACATCGACATGCGTATCGGGATATACAACACCATGGAATATTTTGATACCCAGTCAAAAACCGATTCAACAGATACATTGAATTTCAAACCCGGCGATATCCCTGATATTGTCAAAGATTTCAGTGAAAACTATGATTTTATGTATCTCTTTACCAAATTCAGGGAAAATAAGCTCCATTTCCCATGCCGCAGCATTACAGACAGCATAGTAATCTACCCCAACGGCGATATCCCGATTTGCCAGTTTAAAGAAATCATCCTCGGCAATCTGTACAAAGAATCACTTCACAACATCATCAACAAAAAAGAAACCATCAAAAAACACAAGGAACACCTGCATGGCTGCAATGCCTGTTGGGTGAATTTCCACCGCAAATATGACATTGTGTTACACAGAAGCCTGGAGAAATTGATGCCCAAAGGCATGGTGCAGTGGTTCCTCGGCAAATACCACTGGACAGAGAATAAGAAAACAAAATATTCGAAACTGTTTAAGGGGGAGTAAGGTATTACTTAACATTTGTTTTTTGGTGCTTGTTTTTAATAATTTTAATCATTTGGGCGTGCTCCTTATTTCTAAGATGGGCTAAACTTTACAGTTCAAACGCCCACGTAGAAATAAGGGTCGGTCTCCGGCTATTAGCTGCCTGCTGCTCTGCGGGTGCTGACAGATGCAGCAAAGGAGTTTGCTCAATCGCTCCACTCTTTCCTGCATGCAGCACCAACGCATCGCAGCAGGCAGGCTAACCGCCTCCGCCCTCACGCAAAAGGGACGGGGAGAGAGTGTGAGATAGAGAGACTGTGGATATGGGGAAAGTCTTATGGTTTTTCCTCCATGTGAGGATTAGCCCCAGTCGCTTTCTTCCAGCTCAAAAATCGCATCAACGGATGTATTGAAAACCTTGGCCATTTTCAATGCCAATACCGATGATAAATTGTATTTTCCCTTTTCCACAGCATTGATGGTTTGCCTGCTGACATTGACAAGCACTGCCAGGCGTGCCTGTGTCATATCATGCTTTGCCCGTTCTACTTTTAAATTATTCTTCATTTGTCATTTCCCTTTTCATTTTATTCAGCATAATGTAATAGCGTACAATAAAAATGATCAGCAACGTGAACATGTTGAAAATCATCACCCAGAAAAAGGCAAAATTGTACAAAAATATCAGCGATAACACCAAAATACCGTAATTGATGTACGTTGCCCACAGCAGAGATTCCAGCCTTATTTTTGATATGTATTCATCTTCCTGTTTTTCCCTGGAAAAGGCAATAAACACCAGCGAAACAATCAGCAAAATACCGGCCAACTCATTGAAAACGTTGTTTTCAATCATGTCAAAAAAAACAGCATCATTGAAACCCAAATCGGCAATGGCAAAAAC
>JAQIDD010000005.1 GCA_027858215.1 Candidatus Delongbacteria bacterium
ATTAATTACCTTACTATTATGAAACATTATCAAACCAGTGACATACGAAACCTGTCTTTACTAGGAAATTCAGGTAGTGGCAAAACCACATTGGCAGAAGCCATGGTTTTTGAAAGTGGTGCACTCCAGCGGAAAGGAGAGATATCAGCCAAGAACACGGTTTCAGATTACAAACCGGTTGAAAAAGAAAACGGCAACTCTGTATTTTCTTCTGTTGTGTTTGCTGAGCATAAGGACAAAAAAATAAATTTAATTGACAATCCCGGCATGGATGATTTTGTGGGCAACATAATCACAAGCATGTACGCCGCCGACACTAGCCTGATGTTGATAAACTCACAAAACGGGGTTGAGGTAGGGACTGAGATTCATAAACGGCAGACAGCAAAATACAATAAGCCTTTAATCATAGGTATCAATCACCTGGATCACGAAAAAACAAATTACGAAAAATCAATAGAAGGGATACAGGAAACATTTGGCTCAGCCGCAACAAGCATACAGTTCCCGGTTAATCCGGGCATTAATTTTGACAGCATCGTGGATGTGCTGACAATGAAAATGTACACTTATAAAGATGGCAAAGCTGAAGTAAAAGAAATCCCGGCAGAACATCAGGACAAAGCCGATGAATTGCGTTCCGAACTGATTGAAAAAGCGGCTGAAACCGATGATGCTTTGATGGAAAAATTCTTTGAAGAAGAAACCTTGTCAGAAGCAGATTTTATGAAAGGCCTGACATCAGGGTTAATTTCAGGCAGTTTATACCCTGTTTTTTGTTTTTCAGCCAAACCACAAACCGGAATTGATCTACTGATGGATTTTATTGTCAATGTAGCCCCTTCTCCGGATCAGGCTGCACCCATGAAAGACATTGAGGGCAATCCGGTGGAATGCAAAACAGATGCTCCCTTTTCAGCTTTCGTGTTCAAATCATCATCAGAAGAACACATTGGAGAAATACATTATTTCAGAGTAGCATCAGGAGAAATCAGTGAAGGTATGGACGTTACCAACGTAAGAAAATCCACAAAGGAACGTATTACCCAGTTGTATGCCTGTGCAGGAAAAAACAGAACAAAAATTGATAAAATTTCAGCCGGGGATATTGGTGCCACGGTAAAATTGAAAGTAACAAAATCCAATGACACACTCAGGGCACCAGGTTCCAAGGTTGAATTTCCGGCCATTGATTATCCTGAACCCAAACACAGAAGTGCCATCCGGCCTTTGTCAGAAGGGGATGAGGAGAAACTCGGCGAAGCGCTGAACAAGATGCACCTGGAAGACCCGACGTTATTGATGGAACATTCCAAGGAGTTGAAACAGCTTATTGTCAGTGGCCAGGGAGAATATCATCTCAACATATTAAAATGGCACATTGACAATCTTTTTAAGGTAGAAACTGAATTTATTGCTCCAAAAATTCCTTACCGGGAAACCATTACCAAAAAAGCACAGGCTGATTACAGGCACAAAAAACAATCTGGTGGTGCCGGTCAATTTGGAGAAGTACATATGATCATAGAACCTGTTACCGAAAACATGACGGAATCTTCAACCATAAAAGTTGGTGGCAGTGAATATAAAATCAACATACGTAATAAGGAAGATTACCAACTTGAATGGGGCGGTGTTTTACAATTTTTCAATTGCATAGTAGGCGGCAGTATAGACAACCGTTTTATGCCGGCGATTTTGAAAGGCATCATGGAAAAAATGGAAGAAGGGCCTTTGACAGGTTCATACGCACGTGACATCCGGGTTTATATTTATGATGGTAAAATGCATCCCGTTGATTCCAACGAGATATCATTTAAACTTGCCGGACGAAATGCATTTAGCACAGCTTTTAAAAATGCAGGGCCAAAAATCATGGAACCCATATATAATGTAGAAGTGTTTGTTCCCGGCGACAGAATGGGTGATGTAATGAGTGATTTACAAGGCCGTCGTGCCATTGTTCAGGGTATGAGCAGTGAAGATGGTTTTGAAAAAATCCGTGCTAAAGTACCTTTGGCAGAAATGGGAAATTATGCGACAGCCCTGCGTTCTATAACCGGAGGACGTGCCATGTATAACATGAGCTATGCTGAATACGCTCAGGTACCGGGAGACATTCAGGATCAACTATTGAAAGCATACGCTGAAGCACAAAAAGAAGAATAAGCTTACAAACATACGGCAAACAAAAAAATGGCCTGTGGAAAACCACAGGCCATTTTTTTGTTTATTCACCTGAGCACAAACATCAAGATTATCACGTTACCCGCTCATACAAAGCTGGCAATTATCTTTGATGTTGGTGGTAAATCCATTTGTTGAGAGTGGATCCGGTAATACAACAACAAGTAAAAATCACAGCTTATTTCAGTTCAACCATAAGGGTATTTTTCGGCACTTTATCTCCTGTTTTGACAAGGACTTTTTTAACTTCTCCATCGAATTCTGCGGGGATTCTGTTGCGCATTTTCATGGCTTCAAGCACCAGTACAGGGTGTCCGGCTTTAACAATATCTCCCGGTTTTACCAATATCTCCTGTATAGTACCCGGGATGATAGCGCGAATTTCCTTTTCCATATTTGCATTCCATTGCATAATATTCACATTTAGATTAACACAATTAAAACATCAGGGCTAAAGCCCATTTTTCTTTTTATTGTTTCGCCTCCCGACCTGAAGGTCGGGGTTAATTACTTTAATGCAAGCATCAAGTATAATTTCTGATAAGCGATTTAATTCATCTTTTTTTTTCATTTCTCTGCGTCTCAGCGGTAACAAATGTATGTGCCTGAAAGTTATAGTTAACAACTATTATTTTGTTTTTAGAAAGGCGGGATGCCATGCTTTTTAGCAGGCATTCTCCATTCTTTGTTTGCTGAAATATCCAAAGCTCTTAATAAATGCTCTCTTGTTTCTTTTGGTTCAATAACGGCATCAACATACCCTTTGGCTGCTGCCACATAGGGGTTGGCAAACTTTTCTTTATATTCGAGGACTTTCTTTTGACGCATTTTTCCCGGGTCATCCGCTTCCTGAATTTCTTTTTTAAATATAATGTTGGCGGCACCTTCAGGTCCCATAACTGCAATTTCAGCTGTAGGCCATGCAAACACAAAATCAGCTCTCAGGTGCCTGCTGTTCATGGCAATGTAACCACCACCATAAGCTTTTCGTAAAATGACCGTTATTTTGGGCACAGAAGCTTCTGAATAAGAATACAGCATTTTTGCACCGTGCCTGATAACACCGGCATGTTCTTGATCAACGCCTGGCAAATACCCTGGCAAATCAACCAGTGTTATAATCGGAATATTAAAAGCATCGCAATACCTTATAAAGCGGGCTGCTTTATCGGATGAATCAACATCCAGCACACCTGCAAGGTAGTTTGGTTGATTAGCCACAAAGCCAATGGTTTCGCCATCAAT
>JAQIDD010000011.1 GCA_027858215.1 Candidatus Delongbacteria bacterium
GGCACATATATGGTAACGGTAACCGATGAGAATGGTTGTACATCAATTGGTGATATAACAGTAACAGTCAATCCTAATCCAACAGCAGATGCCGGATTAGATGAAGCAATTTGTGGAGGAGGCAGTGTTGAAATTGGTGGTTCCCCAACAGCCAGTGGTGGCAGTGGTGGTACATATAGTTATGGATGGAGCCCGTCAACAGGATTAAACAATGTAACAATCGCCAATCCAATCGCCAGCCCTGCTTCTACAGTAACTTATACCGTTTTTGTGACCGATGAGCATGGTTGTACTGCTTCTGATGAAGTAACTCTTACTTTCAGTCCTGCTCCTACTGCTGATGCAGGTAGTGATAAATCATTGTGTGAAGGTGGCAGTGCTGTGATCGGTGGTTCACCAACAGCCAGTGGCGGCAGTGGAAGTGGATATAACTATGCATGGGGCCCGTCAACAGGTTTAAGCAATACAACAGTTGCTAATCCAATAGCCAACCCTGTTTCTACACAAACTTATACGGTAACCGTTACCGATGGTATTGGTTGTACTGCTACTGATGCAGTAACGGTAACAATTAATCCCAGCCCAACTGTGAATGCAGGTGTTGATGTATCAATTTGTGAAGGAAACAGCATTGAAATCGGTGGTTCTCCAACAGCCAGTGGTACTGGTGGATATACCTATAATTGGGGTCCATCAACAGGATTAAGCAGTACAACAGTTGCCAATCCAATGGCCAGCCCTGCTTCTACAGAATCTTATGTTGTAACTGTAATTGATGGAAATGGATGCTCTGGGGGTGATAATATAACAGTAACAGTCAATTCTAATCCAACTGCTATTGCCGGCAGTAATTCCCCGGTTTCCGTGGGTGAAGATTTACTCCTAACAGAAACAGGGGGAAATGCTGCATCCTGGAGCTGGAGTGGGCCAAATGGGTTTAGCTCAAACATTCAAAACCCAACCATTCCTTCGGCCACCACTGCAGCCAGCGGTACTTACACAGTTAATATTACAGATGCAAATGGGTGTACAGCTTCTGATAATGTTACGGTAATCGTTACCGCTGACCCTATTGCTGATGCCGGTGATGATCAAACAATTTGTGTTGGTGGCAGTGTTGAAATTGGAGGATCTCCGACAGCCAGTGGTGGCAGTGGTGGAGGATATACTTATGAATGGAGCCCTGCAAGCGGATTAAGCAGCACTTCAGTTGCCAATCCAATAGCCAATCCGGCTTCAACAGAAACATACATTGTGACCGTAACCGATGGAAATCTTAATACAAATGCTGATACCGTAACGGTTACAGTAAGCGAGCCAAACGCTTCCATCTCATATAATGATCCTGTTTGTGATGGTGGTGATTTATACCTGGACGGCTCTCCTACAGGAATGGCATCATACATTTGGTCTGGCCCTGATGGATTTTCTTCCTTTGATGAAGACCCGTCCATCTCAAATGTAACAACTGCTGCAAGTGGTACTTATTTTTTAACAGTAACTGACAGTTATGGGTGTACCGGGGCAACAAGTACAAGCATAACAATAAATGATAATCCAACTGCTGATGCCGGAACTGAAGAAACAATCTGTATTGGTGAAAGCACGGTATCGGTGGCTCGCCAACAGCCAGTGGAGGCAGTGGTGGAGGATATACTTATGAATGGAGCCCTGCAAGCGGATTAAGCAGCACTTCAGATGAGAATCCAAATGCTACCCCTGATACTACAATAACATATTCAGTTACAGTAACAGATAGCAATGGTTGTACAGCATTGGATACTGTGCAAATAACCGTTAATGACCCCAATGCTCAGGCTACAAGTAACTCTCCAGTTTGTGAAAATGACCCAATTGAATTATTTGGTAACCCGGCCCTGATGGATTTATATGAATGGACAGGCCCGGCATGGTGGAATACACAAAATGGACAGGATCAAACCGTAAATTGGTCTGATTCAGGGGATGAAGGTTGGTATGAACTTACCGTGGAAGATAATAATGGGTGTACTAGTTCAGCCAGTGTGTATGTTATTGTTATTACTGGTAATCCGGATGCGCCAACAGAAGCGTCTCATGCTGTTGGGCCGGATTCCATTGTATGGCATTGGAATTCTGTTTCTACTGCTTCCGGTTATAGATACAACACTACTGATAATTTTGGCTCAGCAACAGACATAGGAACTGATACAAGTTTACTTCAAACAGGCTTAACCTGCGGAACACCTTATTCTTTGTTTGTATGGGCTTATGATGATTGTGGTGGCACTTCCAATTCGGTAGAATTGATTGCCGTTACTGAATCTTGTGGCCCCTTTGTATGTGGCGATTATTTAATTGATACCAGGGATGGGTCTGCTTACGAGACCATGCAAATTGGCAACCAATGCTGGATGGTCGAAAATTTAAATTTTTCTGGCAATGTAAATGGAAATAGCTGGTGTTACGATGATGATCCATCAAATTGTGACACTTATGGCCGGTTGTATGATTGGTTTGCTGCCATGGAAGGTGCTTCCCCTAGTGAAACCAACCCAAGTGCTGTTCAAGGTGTGTGCCCGGATGGTTGGCATGTGCCAAGTGATGATGAATGGAAAGAAATCGAAGGCGAAGTGGATGCTACCTATAATTATGGGGATTCTGAATGGGATGCCACAGGAAACAGGGGGGATGATGCTGGAAGTGCATTAGCCGGAGATGATTCATTGTGGGATGATGGAACGCTTGATGGTCACACCAGCTTTGGAACAAGTGGCTTTAATGCATTGCCCGGGGGACGCCGGTCAACTGCTCCTAGTTATACCAGTTTGGGTGTATATGCTTATTTTTGGAGTACCACAGAGGATGATTTTTTCACTACTGATGCAATGAGTCGCAGTTTGAATTACAATGTCGTACAATCAATTCGTTATAATAACGATAAGGACACCGGCATGAGTGTACGTTGTGTACAAGATTAGGTGCATGTAACTAAGATAAATCAGGAAAAACCTGGTAAGTATTTTTGGGCGCGTCCCTTATTTGTTCTTTTATACCTGCTACCCACCTTTTCTAAAGTTTCAAACTTTAGAAAAGGTCTTCTGGTCATAAAAAAAACAAATAAGGGTCGGTCTTCGCCTGCTATCTGCCATTTATTGCGGCTGTATTTGCAATCCCCGTCAGGAGCTTACTCCGGTCGCTCTGCCGGATGATGCAAAATACAAAGCCGCCCTGCATGGCAGGATATCCGGCTACGCCCTCGCGCAGGGACAGTAAGTTGGTAATCGGTGATCGGTAAGGATCAGGTAATGCGCTAAATAAATCAAACTTTCACATCAATAACCCAACCCTTTCAGCGCCCTGATATCCATCCCTGATGGCTCCTGGTAAACACGTAGATTGAATTTGTGCACCACTGACATGGCATGGTCGAAGAGGCGTGCCTGTACCTGCTCATAATCAACCCACGATTGTATTTTGCTAAAAGTATAAAGTTGCACCGGAACCCCTTTGCTTGTTGGTTCAAGGTACCTCACCATACAAATCATGGAATCGTAAATGTCTTTGTTGCCAATCATGTACTCAAGAAGGTGCCTGCGGTATATGGCTGAGTTTGTAAGTGGTTCATTGTTTTTCTTCAGCAATGCAATGATATCGCTTACGCCCGGAATTTTTTCCATCTGTGCCAGTTCTTCATCACTGCAATAATGAATGGAATTTATGTCAAGGCTGAGTGACCGTGATATGCGCCTGCCACCTGATTCCTGCATGCCACGCCAGTTGTTAAAGGCTTGTGATACCAAAGCATAAGTGGGTATGTTGGCAATGGTTTTATCCCAGTTTTGCACTTTTACCGTATTGAGCGTGATTTCAATTATCGGCCCGTCAGCATTGTGTGTCGGCATAGATATCCAGTCGCCAATACGTACCATGTCATTGGCTGACAATTGAATGCCTGCAACAAGGCCAAGAATGCTGTCCCTGAAAATCAACATCAAAACTGCCGTGATAGCGCCGATACTGGCAAAGATAGCTCCTACTTTAATGTTGAGTAAAAGCGAAAACATGGCGACAATGAAAACAGCGTACGTGATGATTTTGATGACCTGAACATAGCTTTTTATGCTGGTGCCACGCTCTTTCCCTGTGGTCATATCGTATATTTTATTTAACCCGTTAAGGAATGCATTGATCACCATAATACTAATGACAATCATGTATATCTGGGCACCTTTTTCAATGATGGTAATAAGCACTTCAACATCCGGAAAAGCATAGTCAATGGTATAATAAACCAATATGGCCGGGGCAAAATGCGCAATGCGCTTAAACAGTTTTTTCTCCAGCAATATATCATCCCATTGGGTTTTGGTTCTGTGAATGACTTTCTTTAGCGTCGCCAGCAAAATGTGACGGGTAAGAAAATCCAGCAACCAGGCAACCAGTGTGATAAGTATAAGGATGATGAGTACTGAAATGATTTCGGCCGTTTCAAAGCCAATGCCCCAGTTCATCAGCATTTTTTCTATGGCGATTCCAAGGTTTTCTTTTGGCATAAGATAAAATATTTGTAAATTTACTTCTGTAAAGATATACATTCAAAAAATGAAAACAAAAACAGGCATTTTTTTCGCGGTCATGTTATGTCTGTGTAATGGACTCTCAGCGCAACACATTGAATACAATGCACATTTTACGGAAAAAGCGTTGCGGTTAAATATGTATCATGGTGGTACCGCCACAGAAGAGTTTTTCAGCCTGAAAAACATGATACAGGAACCTGTGTATGCCGGGCCACATCAAACCATTTCCCCCTTTCTGCATGGCAGGTATGTTATAAAAATGAAATCTGCCGGAGGAAAAACCATTTTTTCAAAGGCTTTCAATACCTTGTTTGAAGAGTGGCAGGACACAGAATTGGTAAATGAAGGTAAACGCATTTTTCAGGAAAGCCGGTTTTTGCCTTTCCCAAAAGAAAAGGTACATATTGAAATATTTCAAAGGGATGAAGCGCTGAACTTGCAAAAATGCTGGGAGAAGGATTTTGACCCTGGTTCTGATTGGTATCAAACAGATTATGCTGATGAGTACGAATTTGAGTTGATTTACGGGAAAGATAACCCTGCCGAACAACTTGATATTGCCATTGTGGCCGAAGGATACACGGAAGAACAAATGGATGGGTTTGAAAACGATGCCCATAAGTTTGCAAAGTATGTTATGAAAACACCCCCTTTTGATGAATTTGATGATGTCATTGCTTTCAGGATTGTTAAAGCCGTATCACCTGAGAGCGGTTGTGATTTGCCGGGTGAAGGCATTTGGAAACAAACCGTTGCAGATGCCCAATTTTATACCTTTGGAAGTGAACGCTATCTTACTACCATAGCATATCACAAACTGGCAAATGTGACGGCTGCTGTTCCGCATGACCAGATAGTGGTGCTTGTCAATTCGGAAAAGTATGGCGGCGGCGGTGTGTTTAATCATTTTTCCGTGGTTAGTGCAGGAAATATATTGTCGCTGAGGGTGTTTATGCATGAATTCGGCCATGCGTTTGGGGGATTAGCCGATGAATATTATACCTCATCCACAGCGTATGTAAACCATCCTGATGTTAAATACGAACCCATCGAACCTAATGTCACTACACTGGCAGATTTTCATGCCAAATGGGAGGATATGATACATGATACTGTGCCGGTACCTACACCTGATACAGAAAAGTACAAAGATGTTACCGGTGCTTTTGAAGGGGCACGTTATCTGCCCAAAGCCATGTACCGGCCTTCCCGTAGCTGCATGATGAAATCCATTGATGCGGAATTTTGCCCCGTGTGTCAACGCATACTTTCCGGAATGGTAATGTATTATGGCACTTGCATGGACTGATTAAACAGGGTGTGTTGAATTACACTCTTATTGGCTGTTTTTAATCCTGCTCGCTGAGACTGCAACCGTTGCACTGCCTCTTCATTCTAAAAGAAATAAAATACAGCAAGCAGCAGCCTCAGGTTTGAAACTGTTTCTGATTCGGTAACCATGCCATTGTTATCAATTTGCATGATTCCATTATCATCATAAGATGCATAAGCTGCCATTGTGTATTCAAGTTCGCCGGCTACCCTGAATTTTCCGCTGTTAAACATCAACCTGGGGGACACACGCATCAGGTAATCAATGTTATGTCCACGCTGATAATAGCCATAAAATGGGGATATAAAATCATTTTCTGTATCAATGATGTCAGTACTCATTTTATCTGCGGTGCCAAGATTTTTCGAATACCCGGCAAAAAGTCCCGCACTGAATGTCTTACCGTTGGTGTGAATATCTGTCCACATGCTCATGGTATTCACGGGGGTATAATGTCTGTAATCATGGGCAACATCTGTGATTTCTTTGATGGCATACCCACCTATCATCAGGCCGTCGTAAGCATTTTGTGCAAATATCCCCTGTAATTTTATTGTTACCGGTGATGTTGATATTTTAAAATAGGTATTGGCAGTGAATCCTCCAACGGTCTCCTCGGTTTTATATCCTGTCGTGGTTTCGAGGCGGGGAAGGACTTGTTTATACCCCCCGGTAAAACCTACCAGGAGCATTTCCCCTGCATTTATCTGTAATTGAGCCTGTATATCTGGCATTGTGCTATTGCTCAAGCTTGAGAATCCCCCCGGGCTGGCAAAGTCACGTTGCATCGCTGCTGCTAATCGAAATTTGATGTTGTCTGTTACATCCCTGCTCAGCCTGATCTGAGGATTTCTTGTAAAATACTGAAAAGGCACACCTGTATTAAAAGAAATTGTGCCGGGAAAACATTCTGGAACAAACATCATGTGCCAGTACTGTCCGGTAATTAATTGGGTTTTTCCCCAGTCCAGTTTCACAAAAGCATGGCGCAACCTGAACCCATTTATATCAGGATTGGAATGTCCGAAAAATGCGCCTTCTATCTTACCTGATGTCTCTGCACCAAATGCATCAGGGCCTGTGATATTTCCTGAAAGCCTGCTCTGTATCGATAAAAAATTCAGACTGCCCCTGTCATTGATATCATTTCCATCTGCATCTTCATCAATGTTTTGTGGATACAGCAGAAAATGCCGTTCCCGTACTGAAACAGTTTGCCGGCTATCATAAAAGAAATCATTTTTCACAAAGCCCGACCACGAAATGCCGTAATTGGGTTCTTGTTCTTCTGTTTCCTGGCCTGATGATGTCTGAATACCTGTAAACATCAAACCTGTTGCAAATACGATGATAATGCTGGATGTTAATTGTTTCATAGTGTTAAATTTTTAATTATCTCCCTTGTCTGGTGGGAATAGTTTTTGAATAATATTACGTTTTTTCAAAGGTTTATCCAGTAATACATTTAAATTATTTTCAGCGGTAAGGTTTCTGTCCCATAATTCCATAGCCTTAGCATATTGATGCACGGCAGAATCATATTCTTCCCCGAGGCGGTAAACCATGCCCATATTGGAGTGACTGACAGAAAGCCGCCGATCAATTTCAGTTTTGGTGTCTTCCATCAAATCCAGTCTGTTTGCAAGAAATGCTTCTTTTTCTTCGGTGTTGTATTCTTCCAATCCGCGGAAAAAATCAGCTTTGATTGATGTTTCCCATTCCTTTCGGCTCATGTCCGCATAAGTGTTTTTCCATTCATAATAAACATCCAAAGCAAAATCAAGCTCGCGGGTAGCCAGGTCAAGCAAACTGTCCCGGGAGAGTTTTGTTAATCCTCCTGCTTTTGACATTGCTTTCAGGCTGTCTTTGTGCAATGAGACACTAAGGTAAACGGCAGCCCTGTTGTTGGCAAGTACTCCTGTTTCAAAAGAATTTTTGTAAAAATCATGTTGGTCAAAAATGTGCTGTATGGAATCCATCAACACAATCACATCTTCATATTGATGATCCTGGGTAAGCTTGTTGTAATTTTCATACATATTGCGGGCAGATACGATACGCGGGTCAACAGAATCATTGATGCTTTGGTAATAAAATTTTGAAAAAATGAGACTTAACACAACAAGGGCTGTCATAACAATAATGACAACCCTTGTTTTTTTATTCTTTAACAATTTCATGAAGAATGTACATTTTCAACTAAAAATTTCCTGATGTGTTTTGGTGTTTCGGGTGTTAGTTTAGCTACTATAATGTGCGTAATAATGGCAATGGGAGCACCAAAAATAGCAAAGTACCATGCTCCCAGGTAATAGTTGATAAAATCCTGAAAAGGCAAGGTCCATCCGTATTTTGTTCCAATAAAATATACAATGGCGATGAATGATATGGTACATCCTGCGATCAATCCTGCAATAGCTCCTTGTTTGTTGGATCTGCTCCACCAAATACCAAGTAAAAATAAGGGAAAGATTGTACATCCGGCCAGTGAAAAGGCCACAGCAACAAGTTGTCCTATTAAAGCGAGTTTCAATAAGGCAATGGCAGCAACAATAGCAGCCATAACAACCGTTCCCCACCTTGCCAATCGTAACTGTAATTTGGGAGAGGTGTCCGGTTTAAATACCCTGACAAATAAGTCATTGGCAAAAGCCGATGATCCTGTTACCAGCAAGCCTGATACTGTGGAGAAGGCCGCAGACACACCTCCGGCTGCCAAAAGTCCGACAATTAAGGGATGAATGTTTCCTAATTGCGCCGTATAAACGACAATGGCATCTTTTTCAAGTGCCCCGATCTCAGGATGTGCCGACAGGATGCTGCCCATGGCTGAATAAACGGGAGCACTCCAATACAAAATGCAAATAAAGAACAAACCCCAAACTACCGACCAACGGGCATCACTTACTTTTGGCACAACGTAAAAACGCTGTAATACATGAGGCAGGCCGGCGGTTCCGATCATCAGTGAAAAGGCGATGGCTATCCACTGAAAAAATGTGCCTCCTGAGGCTGTATCCCATGGCATTGCATATTCAGGTTTTGCCACTGCGGCAAATTCATGACCGTATTTGTTTACCAATCCTGCTGTTTCAGCGAGGGGAATGCCGGAAACAACGTCAGACACTGCTGAACCATAGCCAATTTGTGGCAATAACCAGAAGTAATCAAATTTAAAATTCAGTATAAATAAAGGTATCAGGAAGGATACAATGATAATGACGTATTGTATCTGCATGTTTTTTGTCACCCCCAGCATACCAGATATCAATGTATATGCCAGTACAACAGAACCTCCAATGATGACAGACAAGCCATAACTCATTCCGAGTATCCATTTAAACATCAGCCCTATACCTCCAAACTGACCAACGCAATATGCTATCGAGATCAAAATGGCAACAATAGCACCGGCGGCACGCAAACCACGTGAATAATAGCGATCGCCAATAAAATCGGGAGCTGTGAATTTTCCGTATTTCCGGATTTGTCCGGCCATCAGGATCAACAGCAATACATATCCACCGGTCCAGCCGACAACATACGATAATCCATGGTATCCGGACCCATACATCAGTGCTGCCATCCCCAAAAATGAAGCAGCGCTCATCCAGTTTGACGCAATTGCCATTCCTGAACCGACCCGTGATATTCTACGTCCGGCTGCATAAAAGTCTGTTGTGTTTTTAGCCCGGAAAACAATCCCTACAACCACAAATACCACAAGGATGACAATGAGGATTATTGCAGACCCCCATCTAAAACCTGCATCCAAATCAGTAGCTGAATTTGAAGCAAAAACCACACCTGAAATGCATAACATAAACAATATTAATGTCAGTATTTTTTTCATAATTTTAATGCTTTTTTGTTTCTTAATTGATTTTATTCGTTCGTTATCTTATACTTTTTATCTGCTGCCGTTGCTTGTAAACAATATATCCAACATAAAACCACAAACAGTATCAACAAAAATATGGCTGTATAAAAATAGTGAAATGGAAATCCCAAAAATTTCGTGTTTGTTAATACCGATTCATTATGTATCAGATAACGGGATAGAATATCATCCAGTTTCTTTTGTAGCTCCGGTGATAAGCTTTGTGGATAATCTGTGCGCATTTCCAGTGGAATAACCCGTTTTCTTACATCGTTATCCGGCAGGTTCAATATTCCGGCACCAAGAGCGGCCAATTCTTGTTTTGCTTCTTCGTATTTAGGATCAGTAATGCTCTCAGTTGATTCCTTAATGGCATTGAAGGATTCGATTTTTGACCTTAAGCTCGCAGCTTGATCTTCCGTGGCAACAGAAAATATCCCCCAGTTTAAAGCAGACCGCAATACGTCTTTATCCTGAGGAGTAATTAATACTTTTGCCAGTACCTGTAAAGGAACTTTTGTAAAAGCCCTTATCTCTGAATCAGAGGCCTGCCCGCTAAATACCGAGTTCTTTAATGCTTCATATTCGGTATATATCGGTTCTGGTACGGGCTCCTCAATGATCTTCAGCACAATTTGAAAACCGAAGACGGCTAAAGCCCAGATGCATAACATCCAAATGATAATGTTCCGGTTTACACGTGCCCGGTCATTTTTTGGCTTGAAAAAGCTTACATGGTAATCATGATTTGTAGCTTCCATAGTGTAGTTAGGTTTTAATAATAAATATTTATCGTTTTATTTTAACC
>JAQIDD010000029.1 GCA_027858215.1 Candidatus Delongbacteria bacterium
CGTAGCCTTTTAGGGACGAAGAAGTAAGGTAATCTCCCGGCATGATATTACCATTCTCATTGGTAACATTTACCTGAACCCGGCCTGATAAACCAATCGGTATTCCATTTTCAGGATTATTGACTAATATTGATGGAGATGATGAATGAACGCCAATAACCAATGGATCCATTTTTTTTGAAGTCACATAAGTCAGTTCAGAACCTGTTTTATCCATTGATATTAAATCACCTGGAGTACTGGTTCCCTGTACTGGGAAAAATTCGGCTACATCACCAATCTGAGCGTTTGACTGAGCAAAAACATGTCCCTCTGCATATATCCCTCCTTCTTCATAACCACTGCTGCCAAAATTAATATCATTACCGTAAATGGTAAAATCATACGCTCTGTATTCTCCTGTTGAAGTTGAACCATCTTCCATTCCAACTAAACGAAATCTTACCCAACTGCTTGCCGGTACATTCGATAATGAATTTGAAACGGATGTCACAGTTGTTAACCCATTTTCACTTCCGTCCATGTCATCATCCCAGGCAGGTGTGCTGGGTTGACTACAACTTTGATTGCAACCATCAACTGTAGCATTGTAACCGTTTGTTGACCAGCTCGTGATTTTTGTGTATGTTCCATTGTTATCATAGTCCCATTCAAGATACACACCATCCCATGTGTCTTCCAGCGTACTCGCATGGCTTATTTCTACGCGTGTGTTGGATGTGTTCATTATTCCCGGGAACCATATATAAGGAGAATGTGCTGCCCTGTAATGTTCAGCACCTGTGTTATCAAATTTAATATAATTTGTACTATAACTCCATAAAGGCCCATCTGCATTATTGCATACCAAAAGGATATAATTCCAGTATTTATCAGAACCAAAATCAATGGAATAAAAGCTAATGTTGTTTTGAGATACACCAGATGGTTCATCTGGGTTTCCAACAATTAAATAACCCGTTGTTTTTGTGTTGCCGGAAAAATATCCTGCCCAGTTGGTTGTGCCACCGCTTGCATAACCATACACTCCGTAATTGGTGCCAGATCCACCGGAAACGGTACCATACACGCCGTAATAAGTGCTACTCCCAGTTGGACTAACTTTGCCGTAAACTCCCCTGTATCCTCCAACGAAATATCCACCGTAGCCATAATAATCTGTCGTTGCACATTCACCATATACGCCATAATTATCAGCAGATGCTTCGGTGCTTGTAAAATACCCTCCATCATCAGTAGCACTTGTGGCAAAAGCTCCATAAGTTGAACTCCCCAGGTATCCGTAATTGTTGCCGGCAAACCTGCCAAGTACAGCATAATCACCAGTGGTTCCTACATTGCCATACACGCCAACACCACCGTAGGTGCCACTTCGATAGCCCAGTATTCCGAATGCCCCTGTATTGTTAGCAACGCCCTGAATAGCAAAGTTGCCATCAGCAGAGGTGGGATGCATAACATCTAATGTTTGTGCATTCCCTGCATCATATACCCTTAAATAATGGGTTGAATTTCCCTGCACTTCCAGTTTAGATGCGGGAGCGGTTGTTCCTATGCCTATATTGCCACCGTATTCAACGTGAAAAATTCCGTCTGTACCATCATCATTATGTCCGAAAAACAAATCAGTCGTTGCTTCGGTACCTGTATTAATAGCTCCTAATGTCCAATAATGTCCGCCCTGTGTCCAGATTTTCATAAATTCAGATTGACCGTCATAATCACTGGTGCTGCCTCCAATGTGTACGTCTCCTTTTATATCCAAAGTTTGAAGCGGGGCACTATTATTGATGCCCACAAAGCCTTCATATGCATCAGCTACACCATTAATACGCATGTATTCGGTGTTGTTGGTTTTTATAACCAGGTCCAGGGTATCTGTGGTTCCCAAAAAGTTTGTGCCGGCAGTTGTGCCTGCATTTCCTGTAAGTGACCAGCCTTTATCAGAATCAAACAGCATGATCCAGTCCGGAGAAGCTGGTGTGCCTGAGTTATAATAATAACCTGGGGTGTTATCGGTTTGAAAGATCAGGAGCCCTGTGGCAGGTGAACCAATGGCATCACGTTGGGCCATAGTCATCCTGGGAATAAGCATGCCTGCGGATGTGGATTTCACATCAAGCATGGCAGATGCATCAGCGTTTGAGCCATCGGTATTTATGGCTACGCCTTGTGACATGCCTGAATAAGCAAGAAGTAAAAATATCCCGGTCACAAATAATGCCAATTTATTTATCATAAAATATATACCTGAGTTTCATCATCAAATATAATCAAAATATTGTAATAAATCGAAAGTTTTAATGGAAAGTGAAGTGTATAATAACTCAAAAAAATGGCATTATATAGAAAATCCATAAAATATTAGCTTATGAAGGTTCTTATAAAATGGGGGCATGATAAATGAAATCAAATAAAAGCCATATATTTGTAAAAAATCCGTTAAGTTAATATGCATTCAATCATAAAAATCTCCTTATTGAGCCTGTGTGGAATTTTGTTTTTGTCTATAGCTTATGGACAACAGCATAGATCTGTTCATCAGAAGGAACTGGAATATTATAATTCCCTGGGTTATACAGCAGAGGAATACTATGACATCAACCAACCGTCACCAGTAACGTATGAAAAAATCAGCCGCCAGTGCAACTTGGAAAAAATTGTATTTGGATGGCATCCGTATTGGTGTAACGGGCTTGAAACCAATTATGACTGGTCTTTGTTATCGGATCTGTCGTTTTTTTCTTTTGAGGTGAATCCCGCTACAGGGACACCTTCCACTACACATGGGTGGGAAACCTCAACCATGGTGGATGAAGCCCTGGCAAATGGTGTGCGTGTGAATTTGTGTGTTACCCTGTTTTCTGATCATGCTACTTTCTTTGGCAGTCCATCGGCTCAGGAAACATTGATAGATACCCTGATATCCCTGGTTCAACTAAAAAATGCCAATGGCGTGAACATTGATTTTGAGGGGGTGTCAGCAAGCCTGAAACCTGAATACACTGCTTTTTTGATTGACCTGTGTACACAGATGCACACAGAAATACCGGGTTCACAAGTAAGCGTTTGTACCTATGCTGTGGATTGGGGAGACCTTTTTGATGAAGCAGCCATTGATCCGTATATTGATTTCTATACCATCATGGGCTATGCATATTATTACAGCGGTAGTGCGGTTGCCGGTCCCACGTCACCTTTATACACATTCAATACGTTCAATTATAATCTTGCCAAGACAGTTAATTTCTACCTTTCACAGGGTGCCAGCAAAGAAAAGCTGGTGTTGGGACTTCCTTATTATGGCCATGAGTGGGAAACCGAAAGTAGTACTATCCCATCAAATACAACAAGTTCTGTGGGCTCAAAAACCTATAAACTGGTAAAGAACAATACGTCGGGGAATTATTCCAATCCACAATGGGAACCCACTAGTCTTACTCCTTATTATGTGTTTAATGATGGTACTGAGTGGCATCAGTGTTTTTGTGATGATGAAACCAGTTTAGCGTATCGGTATGATTTTGTGAATATGATGGATATAGCCGGTATTGGTATCTGGGCACTTGGTTATGATGACGGTTACACCGCGTTATGGAACCTTCTCCGTGATAAATTTACCGATTGTGGATCGGTGCCTTGTTCAGGGACGTTTTATGATATGGGCGGGCTTGATGGAACATACTACAACAACAGTGATTATACTTTCACTATTGCCCCCACAGGCGCTACCCAAGTCAGCCTTGAATTTCTGAGTTTTGATATCGAAGCAGGCAGCGGTTCGGCATGTGATTATGATTACATCGAGATATTTGATGGGCCTGATACGGCATCTTCAAGCTTTGGCAAATTTTGCAACACAACAGGAAACCCTGGAATTATCACAGCTTCGGGCAATGCTTTAACCGTACACTTTCATTCGGATGGAGAAACCATAAACGAAGGCTTTGAAGCAGTCTGGTATTGCGTTGTGGATGACATACCGCCGGTTACCTCCGTTTCTGCTGATGACTGGCAGTCCGGAGATTTTACGGCTTATTTCAGCGACAGCGATAATGATACAGTGAAACACAGGTTTTATCAGGTATTGGATTGGGATGGCAATGAGTGGAGAGCCAATGGGGATTACGGTTACTTCAACGATAATTTTCAATCGGAAATTCATGCTGACTGGACATCTGTTGAAGGTGCCTGGGCAATTGAAAGTCAACACCTTGTTCAGTCCGATGAGAGCAGCTCAAATACGAATATGTATGCGTCAGTGGAGCAGGAGGCAGGCAATGTGTATCTCTATCATTTTCAGATGAATATTGATGGTTCAGGAACCAATAGGAGGGCGGGCATGCATTTTTTCTGCAGCGACCCCGAACAATCGGGACGTGAAAATTCATACATGGTTTATTTGAGGGCAGACCAGAATACCGTTCAGATTTATAAATTCATTGATAATTCATACAGTACCGGATGGTACACCACAACTGAAGCAACGGTCAATGCAGGCCAGTGGTATGATGTTAAAATCCTGTTTAATACCGTTACTGGTCAGATTCAGGTTTTTCAAGATGATGAGCTTGTGGCATCAGCAACGGATGCAGACCCGTTTGCTGCCGGTACAGCCATATCCTTCCGCACAGGAGAAAGCCATGTTCAGTATGATGATATTAAAGTATATAAAAATAGGGTTGATACGGTAATAGTGCTTGTTGGTGACAATGAGGAAGTGAGGTTTCAAAACACAGATGAATATTCACCGGCATGCAGGATAAAATCCATTGTTACGGATGAATCCGGTAACGTTTCCAGCCCTGAAGGTACAGATGTAAACATTGACTGGACCCCGCCTGAAAACATAGATGCGGTTAACGATGGCCCGGGAGTGGATATTGATACAACCTATACCGGCACTGAGCTTTCAGCCAACTGGCCGGTGCCTGCAGAGCCTCATTCATTCATTGATTTTTATGAATATTGCATTGGATTGTCACCCGGGGCAGATGATGTGGTTGGATGGACAAACAACGGAGCGGAGAATCAGATGACACACACAGGCTTAAATCTGATGCCGGATACCACTTATTACATCAGCGTGCGGGCGGTCAATGCATCGGGTTTATCAACCCTATCCCATACCTCCAGCGATGGCCTTATGTATGTTGATCCCGGTAGTTTTACAGTGGCTGATTTTACCATTCAAAATACCGATGTGTGCGAAGGTGATCCTGTGGAGTTTATAAACCTATCGCAGAATTCCGATTCAAGTTTATGGATTATTTCAGGGCCTCAAAATGATACCAGCACAAATGCTTCTCCTTTGATAGAACTGGAGGCAGGGGGGTATGATGTGATGCTTGTTGCCTATGGAGCCTTTTGCAATGATACAATAACACAACATGTTACGATCAATACCATAGCCTTACCGACGGCTGATTTTCATGCCATGGATACCGATTTGGAATTGCCATCGGCCACTGCTTTTTTTGTTAATGCTTCTGCCCATGCCGATACATATACCTGGGATTTCGGGGATGGACAAAGTTCTGCTGATGTTGAACCGTGGCACATTTATGACAGCGAAGGCATATTTACGGTTAGTCTCGCAGCCCATAGTACGGATTGTGGCAACGATACAATGACCAGGATGGATTACATTACCGTCATTGATCCCGACGGCATCAATACGTTGTCAGGAAATTCAATTGATGTTTATCCGAATCCTGTATCCGGCAGGGTTTTTATTCAATCAGACGGGTCTAAAATAAACAAAATATCTGTTTACACCATAAATTCAAAACTGTGTGTTTTAGCACAAGCCGATGCTGATTATGCGGAATTAGACCTTTCAGGCCTTGATGAAGGGTGTTATATGTTGGTTTTGGATACAGATAAAGGAAGAATCGTTAAAAAACTGGCAGTTTTACAGTAAAATGAGGGGAAGCCGGTTTTGTAATCCGGTGGCTTTACACATATTCATCCCACGATTCTGAATCGGGGGATAAGTATGAAAAGAATTCCGGCAATGCAACCAATCCGTATTACATACCCATTTTTTTCCTGATATGTTTGGGAATGGCATCTTTATGAACTACCAGGTTCATGGTCTTGTAAGACACAAAAGCCCGTGAAGCAAAAAAGTACCCGTCATAAATATTATCGGTATCCCAGGAAATTTTGACTTTATAGTAAATGTTTCCTTCCTGGTCTTTGGCTTTGCCTGAGATCAGCATGCCATGATCATCGGTAGTTTGATAGTTGTTAAAAGCCTTCTGACGCATTTCCTGGGTGATGTCTTTTTCAGGTAAGATTTCTTCAAAACTGTACAGTTTTTTTGTTTTTTCTTTATCATCAAGGTTTTTCCATTTGTCTTTTTCCAGACCATCAAGGTCAGGACGTTCCTCTGAAGGCACAATGGCAACACCGTTTTTCCATGAGAAGCCTTTTTCACTCACATCAGAACCCCAGGCTACTGTGTATCCGTTTTTCATAGCATTATCAAGCACAGCCAGCATATCTTCCATGGGCAAATTCCATGATTCTGTCCATTGCCAGTTATCCGGTATTTCAAGGATGAACTGTTCATAGAAAGGATGATGTGTGTAAGAGGTTATGTTGATATAATCGTCCATGTTTAAACCAAGGCCATCCGCAAATGTTTTAGGTGTATAACTTTTTCCTTCATAATCAAAAGCTTTCGGCACAATCCCCAGGTAAGCATCAAGAATACCATGGTATGCTTCTTTCCATGCCGTTGTCAGTTCTTTGTTTTTGTTTTTGTTTACAGCATCAACAAAATTATTCAGCACCGCATCCAGTTCTCCATGTACATGATTATCGGTACCGTAATTTAACCCTTTGTATTCAGATTCAGGGAGCATGCCATAATGCTTGTACACATACAACACATCGTAAAATGCACCGCCGCCGCCAAAGTTGGTTTTGCCGTGCATGCGTACATACTTGTCTGCTTTGTCTTCATAAGCTTTACGTACGACCCACATTTCTGACAAATCGAATTCACCTTTATCAAGGCGTAACAGCTCTGATTCCAGCAATGCGAGACCGCTGTATCCCCAACATGTACCTGCCCGGTATTGGTTTTTTACAGGTGTTGTGGGTAGGTCATGAATCATTTCAAATTCATAGGTATTTTCTTTTTCGTCTTTTCCTTTGTCTTCCTGTGCATGCAGGGGAAGTACGAATACCAATGCTGCAAATAACAAACTGAGTAAACTGATCTTTTTCATGATATTTTGAGTTTTATGGTTGACACAAAAGTAATATTTTCCACGTATTATTCATTTATCATTATGTTAATTATCCAAATCCCTGGAGAATTGCAGCCAATAATATACCAAGGTAATTTCCTATGGCATATCCGACAATGCCAACGGTAAGGCCTGAGATGATAATTTGTTTGTTTTTCAGTACACCGGCAATTACCGGAACAAAAGGCGGGGAACATATCAGGGCTGTGGCTGTAATGATAGTGGTATCAGTATCAATCTTAAACATGGCAGATAACAGGACATGAAAAATAAAGGTTCCTGCTATGACGCTTGCCACAAACCAAAACAGGGCAGGGGATATGTTGATAAAATCCTCTATTTTTACCATAGATGCCACAGTAATGCTGAAAACAAGAATCAAATACATTCCCCCTTCAAAGCTTTTTTGGATTTTATTCAATGATTTTATGGTACTGCCAATAAGGCTAAGTGTGGTTATGCTTAATATCACAACCAGCATGGATATCCCGCCAGTCAGCAGAAAACTTACCCCAACAGATATCCCGGCAATGGCAACAGATGCAGCGAATGCCTTCATGAACCCCAGAAAATAAGTTTTATATGGTTCGGGCGTTTCATTGTTATACTCAATTTTGTATTTATAGGCATCTTTTTCTTCCTGAATACGGGTAAAATCCAGGATAGTAATTTACTTCCCGTACTCATGATAATAAGTAAGACAATGGCGCTGAAAAAAATATCATACGTATTTACCATTAAATAGATTTCAGGGCTGATGTCGAGGGCTGTTTGTATGGATGCTAAATTGGGAGTGCCTACCTGCCAGATTCGGGTAAAAGATCTCCGTAGAAATACCAGGATGACAGAACAACACCAACCAGGGCTATAATGGCAAGTAACATGCTTAAAAAAGTGCGGCCTGCCATCTTTATCCAGTTTTTGATGCTGGATTTGAATAATAACAATGGTAAGGCCAGTGGAATGGTGGCGCTCGTTACAATATCCTGAACTTTTTCACTTCCTTCCGGAAGGATGTTGGTCAAACCGGCAATTAACCCCAGGGCATAACACAATAGCACAGCACCAATGCGATCCAGAATTTTATATTTCTTTGTCAGCAACAGTATTATATACGGAGCAACCAGGTAGAATATGCTGAGCATTATTAATTTCATGCTGTCATTTTATGTTCAACGATAATCCGTCATGCGCAAGATGGATATTGGGTGGCAGTTTCTTTTCAATTTCCTTGTGTAAGCCTATTTTATGGCTCATGTGGATAAAATATGCTTTTTCTGGGGCAAATTCCCTGATCAGTCCAAGCGCTTCATCAAGCGAAAAATGTGATATATGTGGTTTTTGCCTGAGTGCATTTAACACAATGACCCTGGACCCTTTGATTTTTTCTTTTTCTTCCCCGCTGATGTAATTTGCATCGGTAATGTAAGTGAAATTATCAATGCGGAAGCCCAAAATCGGGAGTTTGTAATGCATTGCCCTGACAGGGGTTACTCTGATGTCATCAATATAAAAGTCTTTTTCTGAAATGGTATGTATATTGATTTTAGGGCTGCCCGGGTATTGATTGGCTCCAAATGCATAGGGGAATGATGCGTTAAGCGTCTTCTGGACATTCTTTTCCGCATATACATCAACGGGTTGTTTTGTGATGAAGTTAAATGAACGCAGCTCATCCATGCCGGCAATATGATCCCTGTGCTCGTGCGTGTATAAGACAGCATCGAGGTGCATTACGTTTTCCCGCAACATTTGCTGGCGAAAGTCAGGCCCGGTATCAATAACCAGGCTTTTTCCCTCGTGCTCAATCAGGACAGATGTACGCAGGCGTTTGTCCTTTTTGTCTTTTGATTGACATACCTCGCACTGGCAACCGATGAGTGGTACGCCTACTGATGTGCCTGTTCCTAAAAAACGTACTCGCAAAGCAACCCTTTTTTTCTTTATCCGGCTAAGATAAGGAAATTTATTTATATCCAGTTGTGTTGTCAATTTGAGGATGATTTTGTAATTGAGACTTTATTTATACAGTCAAGCAAATTTTATAACTTTGGGCTTTGTGTTTGATTTAATTATTGTAAAAAATTATATATATGCAAACCCCTGCATTCTGGAAAAACCGTTATGGGATGGAGGCCCATCCAGAAGGAGGCTGGTTTTATGAAACCTTTTCCCCTTCATTAAAAAAGACAAAACGCTCCCTCTGTACATCCATGATGTATTTGTTGGAAGAGAATGATTATTCAGCATTTCACAGGATAGAATCTGATGAATTGTGGCATTATTATGATGGGTCTGTGAATGTACTCCTGCATTGTTTAACGCCTGAAGGTGAATATGATCTCAAGGAGTTAGGGGTACACAATAAGCAGGCCGTTCCATGTGTTTTGATTCCGGCCAATACATGGTTTGCGGCTGAGTTGGCACATAAGTCCGGGACTTTTGCACTTTCCGGATGCACAGTGTCTCCCGTATTTGATTTTGATGATTTTGAAATGGCTGATTAGCATAAGTTGGCCGAGCAGTACCCGGATTATGCCTTTTTGATAAAGCGTTTAAGTAAATAACCCATACCTATGCATTCACTGAAGCAAACCTTTTTCGGGCTGATAATTGTTGTCGTGATATTTTTAGCGTGGGCAGCCATGTTGCCGAAAAAACTGGAATTAGCCAAATCCCGTACTTACAATACCACTGCTGATAGTTTATACACACATATATCCGCATTTGCAGGTTGGGAACATTGGTTCCCGTGGCAGGATCAAAATCTCGAAACCCACATAAAGGGTAAACCGGGATCTGGCCAAAGGCTTGAATGGAAACATCCTGAAGCGGGCAGGGGATATATGGAAATTTTATCATTGCGGGAGGACAGCTTGATTTGTCTCGAAATTGTTTTTGATGAAAATGCCGAGCCTGTTTTATCTGATCTGCATATTATTCAGAAAGCTACGGGAGAAACCGAGCTCATCTGGCACCTTTATGACAGTATTCAATATGATTGGCCGATGGGGCGTATCAGGGCTTTCGCAATTAAAAAAATGGCAGGAAGGAATATTGAATCTGCTCTGGAAGACCTTCAATCTAACATGAAAAACTAATCACAACTATACCGACACAGGCAAACAATTCTTACAAGCCCTAACACAATGGCCGTTTGAACAATCATTGTAATAATGACATTGTATCCATCCGTAATGCATATCACCGTT
>JAQIDD010000259.1 GCA_027858215.1 Candidatus Delongbacteria bacterium
CAAAGGCTATTTATATGCATTTGGCTGGCTGGGTACCGCGGTGCATGAAATTGGACACGCAATATTCGCTGTGATATTTGGTCATAAAATCACAGAAATGAAATTGTTTTCACCCGATCCGGAGTCTGGTACGCTTGGGTATGTTAGTCATTCGTACAACAAACGAAGCATCTATCAAAACATTGGTAATTTTTTCATCGGAATTGGACCAATCATTTTGGGCTCGTTGTTTCTTTATCTGATTACTTACCTATTGTTCCGATTTAATGTAATGCAACTTAATAGTATAAGCCTTAACATTGGTCAGGGCTTTGAATTGTCAATGATTACCGGATTTATAAGTGATGTTTGGAACAGCAGTGTCGATTATGTTCATTACATATTTTATTCAGGGAATTTTACCTGGTGGAAATTAGTTATTGCACTCTACGTTTTGTTTTCTGTTGGTAGTTCTATTACACTGAGTGCTCCGGATGTTCAGGGCTCTATGTCCGGTTTTGTATATTTTGTCATTACCCTGCTCGTTTTTAATTTGATTACATTCTGGCTTGGGGATTTCACACTGAATTTCTTCAGACAAATTGGCGTACTCTTTTCGGGATTCTATTTTTTAATAATCATTAGCATTTTAATTAACATTGGCTTCATCATTATATTATCCTTTGCATTGGTTTTTAAAAGAAACAGAATCAGCAAATATTAAATTGTATATTTGTTTGAGACATAAAACACTATTGTTATGAAAACCCTAACACCACTCACTCTCCTCACTCTCGCCTGCTCAACTCCCAAAAGAGCGCAGGTAGGGCAGGTGGTGAGTTTTACCGATATTCAAACCAATGTGCATTCTTTTGGTTATTATTCACGAGATGAGGGACCAAAAGATTCTGCTTATATTAACATTGAGGGGGATGATAATTGTGATTTTCAAATTCGCATTGCACGTGAAGAATTGGATGAGGATAGCAGCTTGTTGAATAATCACGATTACATTGACTTTCGTGCAGAAAATCATGAGTCAGGGCAGGACATTATGCATTTTTTAATTCTGCATAATACAATTCAAGCCTCAAAAAAATAAATACCAATATATTGCTAATAAAACCATAAACGACATGAAATTCATAAAATCATCATTTGCAGCAAATTTAACTTTTGCATTCTTAATATTCGCACTAAGTTGTTCCGGACCAAAACAAATTGGAGATTCAAATGAATGCTATTTTAAAAACCAGTCCTTGTCGCTTGACTATAAGGTAAACTTTAGACGTGCAGACACATATGTCGATTCTTCTATGTTTAAGTTTACAAATCAGAAAAATGAAGAATTTCAGATAAGAGTCCCGAAACAAGAAGCATATAAAATGTATCAAGAGATTGAACAGTTTGAGAAAATATCTTTCTCCGCCAAAAAACATTTGGACAGCGGATACATTATAAAAAAGGAAACAATAAAAGAAGAGACAAACTAATCATGAAAAACTTTAAAAAAATCATAATTTATTTGTCATTATACAGTTATATTAAAATAACTTGTATTACCAAACTACAGTTACTGACTCATTACTAATTAAACCCAAACCATCATGAAAAAACTCACATCGCTCACAATTGTTTTATTCTTATCGGTGCTGGTATTTGCACAAAGCAATACCTATAAGCCGGATGAAAAACTCAAATTTGATCCTGATTATCGTGTGGGAACATTAGATAATGGACTCAAATACTACATCAAACACAATAAAAAACCGGCGAATCGTGCTGAATTTTGGCTGTTAGTACATGCCGGTGCGATGCAAGAGGAAGCAGACCAAAACGGACTTGCACATTTTTGTGAGCATATGGCATTTAATGGTACAAAAAACTTTCCGGACAAAGCCGTTTTGGATTATCTACAAAGCATTGGTATGGAATTCGGACCGAATATTAACGCATGGACATATTACAATGAAACGGTTTATACACTCACCTCTGTTCCTTTGGAAAACGAGGCATATATTGATTCCTCCTTGCTGGTATTGAAAGATTGGGCAAGTGCAGTTTCGTATTTAGATGAAGAAGTGGAAAAAGAACGTGGTGTGATTCATTAAGAATGGCGAGCCAGAAATAGTTCTTCTTCACGAATTAGAGATATTGAAAACACATATATTTACAAGGATTCTAAATATGCTAAACACAATGTGATTGGCGAAATTGACATTGTTGATAATGTTAGTCCACAACGTTTACGCGATTTTTTTAATACATGGTATCGCTCTGACTTACAAGCCATAGCAGCCATTGGTGATTTTGATGTAGATGAAATAGAACAAAAAATCATCGCATTATATTCTGATTTGGAAATGCCGGAAAATCCGACACCTCGAACTAAGCAAGAAATTCCTGACCATAATGAAACACTGATTACCATTAACAAAGACAAAGAAGCAACACGAATTCAAACCAAATTATATATCAAACAAGAGCCGACCCCACCATACAAGAGCGTGGAAGATTATAGGAACACGTTAACCCGCAGCCTTGTTTTTTCCATGCTCAACCGGAGAATTGATGAACGCAATCGTGTCGAGGGAAATCCAATGTCTTATGGCTCTGTATATTTCAGAAATCTCATGCCGGAAAAATCGGCTTTGACTGTCTATAATTATCCAAAAGAAGAGAGTATTTTACAAGCCTTTGAAATGGAATTAGAAGAGCTGTTTCGTGCGGTTCAAACCGGTTTTACTGATAGCGAATTGGAAGAAATAAAAACATCAAACTTACGCTCGGCTGAAAACTATGCAAAAGGAGCAGAAACAAGAGAAAGCAGACGGCAGGGATATGCAGTACGCAGTGCATTCTTTAAAAAACAAACCATCCTCCATCCTCAGCAAATTCTGGAATACAAACGCTTGCTTTTCCCGACAATTACGCTTGATGAAGTCAATGCGGTTTTAAAACAACTGATTTCCAAAAACAACCGGGTAATTTTGCTTAGCGGTCCTGAGAATGTTGAATTACCGGATGAAAAAGCACTTTTGGATGTGTTAACAAAAGCTGAAAATAAACAATATGAGCCTTACAGCCCAATAAAACCCATTGATGATTTAATGGCTAAAGCACCTAAAGCAGGGAAATTAATGAATGAAAAACAGATTAATCCCCTCGTTTATGAAACCTGGACATTGGATAACGGCATCAAATTCCATGTAAAACATTCAGAAAATGAAGAAAATCGATTCCGGTTTATACTTGTCAGCCCTGGTGGAAGCAGTTATTACGATGCAAATCAGCGGGCATTGCTTGAGATGACTCCATCCGTAATTTTCAATAGCGGACTTGGAGATTTCACCTCACTGCAAGTCAAACGCTATATGTCGGGTAAGTACTTTTATAAATATGGAAGCATCGGGGAGTACATTGAAATAATACAAGGAGCAGGCAGTATTTCTGATATTGATGATGCCTTTAAGAATATTCATTTGTTGTTTACGGCACCACGTATTGATAGTGTTGGTTTAAACAAGACACTGTCAGCAAAAGAAATCTGGTACAAAAACAAAAGCAATGAGCCGCAGCAAGTCATGTATGACAGTTTAAATTGCATTCGTTACAATTATCATGAGCGAGCAATTGCACTAACATTTGACGATTACAAATCAGTAAAATATGATGATCTTTTACCAAGCTATAAGGAACGATTTGGAAACCCTGCCGATTTTGATTTCTATTTCATTGGAAATTTTGATTTGGATAGCCTGAAACCCTTGATTGAAACCTATTTAGGAAGTCTTGAAACAACGAATAATAAAGAAGACTACAAAGATGTCGGAAAACGTTTTTATCAAAATGCCATCACGAAAACCATTCAATTACCAATGGTGATGCCACGTGCAAAAGTTCATATCGAATTTAATGGAACAGATAAGTATAATTTGAAAAACACCGCTTTAATCGGTGCTGTTTCTGCAATTTTAGACAGACGCTATACCGAAACCATACGTGAAGATGAAGGAGGCACTTACGGAGTAAGCACTTATGGATATTTGAATGACTTTCCACAAGAAACATATCAATATATTATCAGTTTTGAATGTGCTCCAGAACGAGTTGACGAACTTAAGGCAATTGCTTTAGACGAAATTGAAAAACTCAAATCCGGAGATGTGGATATAAAATACCTAAATGATCACAAAACAGCTTTTGAAAAGAAAAGCGCTGAAGAAAACGAAAATGACTTTTTTGTGATGTTAAACATACGCCAAAATGAAGAGCATGGTTGGTATTACAACAGCCCCGAAATGAAAAAGACGGTTCAAAATTTAAGTATGGATGAAGTTGTCGATTTTGCAAATAATATATTCAAAGCCGATTCCAAACTTGAAGTGGTTTTTATTACGCCATATAATAAGCAAGAATAAAAATAATCATCGAAAAGCAATAAATATAAAATCA
>JAQIDD010000092.1 GCA_027858215.1 Candidatus Delongbacteria bacterium
CAAGGCATAGTTAAAGCAAGCTTTGCCTCTGCACTTGCTTCGTTCGTCAGTTGCACAAAATTTGTGCCTTGCATCTTATTCATCAAATTTGTTTCTTGAAAGAAAAGAATTATTAGAAGTCCCCACTAATCAATAATGCATGTAAGCTCATTTTGCTAAAGAGAAAGGAGTATTAATGTCATGCAATAAATAATAATAAATATTGTTTTATTCTTGATGATAAAAAGTTACCTTTGCAAAATGAATTTAAAAAGACCGGCCATATTGTTTTCAGCAGCTCTTGTGTTTCTTTTAATGTCTTGCAGTGAGTATCAGAAATTACTCAAAAGCGAGAACTATGAGCTTAAATATGAAAAAGCTGTTGAATATTATGAAAATGAGGATTATTACAAGGCTAAAAACCTGTTTGATGAGCTAAGAAACATTTACAAAGGAACGGAACGGGCTGAGAAAATATATTACCATTATGCTTATTGCCTGTATGCCGAAGGGGACCTTGCGTTGGCGGCCTATCATTTTAGTAAGTTTGCCAAAACCTATCCCAACAGCCAATTTACCCAGGATGCCGAATTCAGAACATCCATGTGTTTTTATGATCTTTCCCCTGATCCATCACTTGATCAGGCATTTACAAAACGTGGCATAGATGCGTTTCAGGCCTTTCTGAACAAATATCCGCAAACCGAATACAAAGACACGGTCAATGAACTGGTTGACAAATTGCATCATAAACTAGAAACGAAATCCTACAACAATGCATATTTGTATTATAAAATTGGAGAATATAAAGCGGCGACCACAGCATTACAAAACAGCATTGAAGATTATCCGGGATCTTCTTATAATGAGGATGCACGGTTTTACATATTGAAATCGTGGTATAGTTTTGCCGAGGGGAGCGTACGTAAAAAACAGGAAGAACGGTATGAAAAGGGGTTAATGGCATACCATAAATTGGTTGATATTTACCCGGAGTCTGAATATATTGATGAAGCAAACAAAATAAAAGAACAAATTGATAAAAGTTTAAAATAATTGCAATTATGGATTTTAAAAAATCAAATGCATCGGCAAATATTAAAACACTCGACATCCGCAAAGTATCAGCTGGTGCTGAAAATGTCTATCAGGCAGTGGTCATTTGCGCCAAACGCTCCAATCAAATCAGCGTGGATATCAAACAGGAATTGAGCCAGAAGCTGGAAGAGTTTGCAAGCTATACCGATAACCTTGAAGAGATTTTCGACAACCGCGAACAAATTGAAATCAGCCGATATTACGAGAGTTTGCCCAAACCAACAGCCCTGGCCATTGAAGAATACATCAATGGTGAATTGTATTTCAGGAATCCTGAAGATGATGTAGATGAGCCTCAGGCATAAAAAAATATTGCTTGGTATAACCGGAAGCATTTCAGCTTATAAAGCTGCTTATCTATGCAGGCTTTTTGTGAAAGATGGGGCTGAAGTTCAGGTTGTTATGACAGAAATGGCCAAAGAGTTCATCTCTCCACTGACGCTGTCCACATTATCCGGGCATCCGGTGCTTGAACAAACTCACGATTCCCGGTCCGGAGCATGGACAAACCATGTTGCACTGGGATTATGGGCTGATGCTTTCGTTGTGGCGCCTGCATCATTGAATACAATGGGTAAAATGGCACATGGCATCGCTGATAATTTGCTAACTACCATTTATTATGCTGCTAAATGTCCCGTTTTTATTGCTCCGGCAATGGATGTGGATATGTTTGAACATCAGACCAATAAAGATAATGTTGCTATACTTCAGAAGAACAATTGCCATTTTATTGAACCTGGCACTGGAGAACTGGCCAGCGGACTTACAGGAAAAGGAAGATTGGCCGCCCCCGAAGATATTGTCAAAGCGCTTCAAACCTATTTTAAAAAAAAATTAAAACTTAAAGGCAAAACATTCATTGTAACTGCCGGCCCTACCTATGAAAAAATAGATCCCGTCAGGTATGTTGGCAATTTTTCCAGTGGAAAAATGGGTTTTGCCATCGCTGAACACCTGGCTGAAAACGGGGCTCAGATTATGTTGATTACAGGGCCTACGGCTCAGGAGACACAACACGAAAATATCAAACGCATTGACATTACCTCAGCAGAAGAAATGTACAATGCTTGCATCAATCATTTTCCGGATTCTGATGGTGCGGTGATGGCTGCTGCAGTGGCAGATTATGCACCGGCTGCTTCAGAGGAGATCAAACTAAAACGCCATAGTGATGCCATCAAACTGGAATTGTCGCCTACCAAAGACATCGCAGCCAAACTTGGTGAAATTAAAACAGGAAACCAAATGCTGGTCGGCTTTGCCCTTGAAACGCATGATGAAATAGCAAATGCAAAAAAGAAACTGAAGCAAAAAAACCTTGATTTCATTGTTCTCAACTCATTAAATGATAAGGGTTCAGGGTTCAATGTTGATACAAATAAAATCAGCATTGTAAAAAAATCAGGGAAAATTGATACATTTAAACTCAAAAATAAACATGATGTGGCTAAAGATATCGTTAATACAATGATTGAATTTATTAAAGCCTCATAGCGTATGATCAAAAAAGCAGTCATAATACTGATGATTTATTTACTCCCCGGCCTTTACCTTCAGGCTCAGGAGTTGGATTGCCGTGTGCAGATATCCTATTCACAGATTCAGGAAACTTCCAACAGGAAAATGTTCCAGGAAATGCAGTCTGCGGTGTATGAATTTATGAACAACACCGTATGGACCAACCATGTCTTTCAAAGAGATGAACGCATTGAATGCAACATGCGGATTGAGCTAAAGGAAAAGGTGTCTGCCGATGAATTCAAAGGATCTATCCAGGTTCAATCTTCCCGGACCGTCTATAATTCATCCTACAAAAGCCCTGTATTTAAACACATTGATAAAGATTTCCGTATCCGGTATGTTGAATATGAGCCTCTCGAATTCAGTATCAACACACACCAGTCAAATTTCACCTCTATTCTGGCTTTTTATGCCTATATTATGATTGGAATGGATTATGATACCTTTGGGATGACCTCAGGAGACCCGTTTTTCCAGAAAGCAGAGCAAATTGTTCAAAATGCCCAGAATGCACAGGAAATCGGATGGAAAGCTTATGAGGATACTAAAAATCGCTACTGGCTTGTGCATGATATGTTGCATGATACATATTCGCCATTGCGGGAAGCAATGTACATCTATCACCGCCAGGGGCTTGACCGCATGTATGAGAAGCCTGTTGAAGGCAGGGCCAGGGTGGAAGATGCTATTATGGAACTCAAAGATGTACATAATAAACGCCCGGGCTCATTTTTGATGTCAATTTTTGTGGATACCAAAAGCGATGAAATAGTCGATATTTTCTCAGAAGCTTTTCCCGACCAGAAAAACAGGGTAGTCCAGGTGATGGAGGAAATTGACCCTGCAAATGCATCCAAATATCAAAAAATCCTTAAGGAAGAATAAGCCATGCTGAAATGGTTGAAAATTAAAAATTACCTGCTCATTGAAAATCTGGAAATCGAAATTCCTGACGGGTTCATTACCATTACCGGGGAAACTGGTGCCGGAAAATCCATTCTGCTGGGTGCTATTTCAATGCTTACAGGTAAAAGAGCTGATACCTCGGTGTTGCTGGATATAAAATCCAAATCTGTTATCGAAGCTGGTATTGTTGTCAGCAACGACATAAAACCATTTTTTGTTCACAATGATCTTGATTTTGAAAAAGAAACAATCATTAGACGGGAAATTTCAGGTATTGGTAAATCCAGGGCTTTTATCAACGATACCCCGGTTAAACTTGAGCAGTTGAAACAACTGACCGACCAAATCATTGACATTCATTCTCAGCATCAGGCATTGTTGGTGACCCGGGCTGATTTTCGGCTGGAGGTGCTTGATAGTTTTGCCGGCACACAAAGGGAGCTTAAATCATATCGGGATGTTTATGATAAATTCACAGCAACAACATCCGAATTGAATGTCCTGACTGAATAATACAAGGAAGCGGTCAGGGAAAAAGATTACTTGCAATTCCAGTATGAACAGATGGAAAAAGCCGGTTTGCAACCGGGAGAACTCAAAGCACTGGAATCAGAAGAATCTGCTCTTGACCATGCCGGGGACATAAGGTCTGCATTCAGAGATGCTTTAAATGCAGTGAGGGACAATGAACAAAATTGCCTGGATACCTTAAAACATGTCCGGAATACATTGGATAGCGTAAAAGCACATTATGCACCTGCTGCCGAATACACTAACCGCATTGATTCTGTAATTATTGAACTTAATGACCTGGCTGAAAGCTTCGAAACGGATGCAGACGAAATACAGTATGATCCCAACCGCCTGGAACAGGTGAAAGAACGCCTGAATTTATTGAATGACCTTATGCTCAAACATCAGAAAGCAAACGAAGCGGAATTGATAAATTACAAGGATGAAATCAGTAAAAGTCTCTTAGAGATGGATACCGATAGCTCCCGTATTGAGGCACTTAAAACTGAAGCGGAAACTTTGTACAAAGAGGTGATGAGCAAAGGAAAGAAGCTAAGAGAAAAACGCCAGGAAGCTGTCGGGGGACTGGAAGACAAACTGACTGATATGTTGTCCTATCTTGGTATGCCTGATGCTGTATTCAAGGTGAAGATGGAGCAAAGGAAAACCCCGGGCGGGAATGGACTGGATAAAATAGAGTTCCTTTTTTCAGCTAACAAGGACATCAGTCCCCGCCCGATTGCAAAAGTAGCTTCAGGAGGTGAAATGTCAAGGCTTATGTTGTGTCTGAAATCCAATGTTGCAGAAAAACTCAGCATGTCTTGTATCATCTTTGATGAAATTGATACTGGCGTATCCGGCAATATTGCCGGAAAAATGGGCAACATGATGTTACAACTTGCCCAAAATGCACAGGTAATCAATATTACCCACC
>JAQIDD010000100.1 GCA_027858215.1 Candidatus Delongbacteria bacterium
CCCGTTTTTCTTTTTCAACCACCTTTTGAAGGTCAATATCCGTCGGGCCGTTTTCCTGTAATTTTTCAATTTCAGCAAACACGGCATCCGTCAACTCATCCACACGTTCAGGATCGCAACTGAAGAAAATGGTTACCCTGTATTGCCCTTTCGGTTCTTTTCTTGTGTCAGGATAAGCACCAATGGTATAAACACCGGATTTCTTTTCCCTGATCTCTTCCAGGAGTTTTGTTGACAACACTTTGCTTATTGCTTCAACATGAAGGCGGTTTTCAACGGTATATTCCATGTCACCATGGAAGTTGATGATCACCATGGACTTGGGATCTGTTCCTTTATATACGGTTTTGTCAACAATACCGGAAGGCGGTTCTATGCCCAGGTCTTTGAAATCCTCTTCCCGGTTTACTTTTGGCAGGCTTCCGAGGTAGGTTTTAAATTCTTCTTTTACTTCTTCCGGGTTAATGTGTCCGACAAAATAGAAGGTAAAGTTACCGGGGTCACCAAAGCGGGACTTCATGATGTACCTGATTTTGCTATAACTGGCTTCACCCAGTATTTCCGGGGTCAAAGGCCTGCGCCTGGGGTGATAATTTGCCATGATGGCCTGAATGCTGTCCTGCCAGACGGATTGCGGGTCAAGGCTTTTGTTTTCAAGCTGTGATTCCTGCTTATTAATGTAGGTATTGAACCCTGATTCTGTTACCCGTGGTTTGGTGAAATTCAGGTAAATCATTTTCAACATGGTTTCAAGGTCATCCGGCGAACATCTTCCATTAAACCCTTCGCTGGTTTCGTTCACATAAGGCCTGAGCTGCACATTTTTATCGGATAAATATTTATCCATTTCCATGCGGTCAAAGTTTCCGATACCACTTTCGGATGCTACCCCAGCCACGATATCAGCAGAGATATCATCTTTTTGCCCATACAATGAAGCTCCGCCGGGGCTCTCTGCTTTAAACAGAATTTCATCCTCTTTGAATTCAGTTGGTTTGATGATGACTTTTACGCCATTATCAAATTCCCATTCTGTGTAGTCAAGGTTTTTATCGACAGATTCATCAGCAATTCCACCGGCTTCGGGTTTTTCTTCAAGCAACGGTTTATCCACAACCTTATCAACATAAGGCTCAACTTCTGAATTCACAACGTCTTTGTAGGCAGTTAAAATCTCTTCTTCGGATGGTATTTCAATCCCTTCTTTTTCAGGCATGATCAATACAATCACTTTGTTTTTATCAATGACCAGTTCATCAATTTTTTTGTTCACCTGGTCAATGGTAATTTCCGGCAGGTATTTTTGATACAGCTCATATTCATATTCGATGCCCGGCACCGGGTCATGGGGATACAGGAAATGGCGTTTGTATTCTTCGACGATGCTGGATGATTTGCGCTTGTTTCTTTCCTTGTATGATTTTTCCATTTGTTTCAACAAGGATGATTTCGCACGTTCCAGTTCAGTTTCAGCAAAACCGTGTTTTTTAGCCCGCTGATTTTCCCTCACCATGGCTTTCAGTGCAGTTTGAACATCATTGTTGCGTGGCATTCCAAAACCCATAAAAACAGATTTAGTGCCAATGAAATTACTGTGAGCTGCGTATCCCTGGACGAAAGGAGGTTCTTCCTTCATAGTCAGTTCTTTGAGTCTGTCATTCAGCATGGCACTGACAAGGTGTGAAACCATTTGATCCTGGTAATCACTCACTGTTTCCAGGTTGATAATCGGAAGCTTCGTGTATATTTGCACCATTGACATGGGTGCTTCCGGGTCAGATGCCACAGAAACCAATATTTCATCGTGGTTAGGAATATCAAATAACTTACGTTCTTTTGCCTCTTCTTTCGCAGGAATGTCACTGAATTTTTTCTTGATTTTTGCCTCGATTGTCTTTACATCAAAATCGCCTACAGCAATCACAGCCATTAAGTCCGGCCTGTACCATTCGTTGTAAAAGCGTTTTAAGGTTTCATATTTACAATTATCCACTACATCCATTTTACCAATGGGCAAGCGTTCTGCGTATTTTGAATTGTAAAATATTTTAGGCATAAATTCACGTTGCATTCTGTCCATAGCACCTTGGCCCATACGCCATTCTTCGTGGATAACCCCACGTTCGGCATCAATTTCTTCGGGCTCAAACGACACATAATGTGCCCAGTCATGCAGGACAAGCAATCCATTATCCAGCATTTCCTCATCATCCAGGGGAACCGTAATACCATATACGGTTTCATCAAACGACGTATAAGCATTGACATCGGCACCAAACTCCATGCCTGTGGATTCCAGGTAATCAATAAGCTCATGTTTGGGGAAATTTTTTGTCCCGTTAAACGCCATGTGTTCGCTGAAATGCGCCAGTCCGCGCTGGTCTTCATCTTCAAGCACAGACCCGGCATAAACTGCCAATGTAAGTTCTGCACGGTTTTCGGGTTTGGGATTTGACTTGATGTAATAGGTTAATCCATTATCAAGTTTTCCGTAAGTAACTGAATCGTTAAACGGTATTTTGTCATTCGGCTGGAATTGGCCAAATATACTGAATGACAACATCAGACTAATAATTCCCAGGCATAGTTTTTTCATAATACACGATTTTTGATTATAAATTGGTTATAAAATAACGTTCAAATGTAATAATTCATTCATGTTTACCCCTTAATAATATGTTAATTCTGTCATTCTTCTCCATTTTTCTGTTGTGATTTCAACCTGTAACCACAATTTCTGCAGAAATTATCACTTTCATCATGGCTTGTGGCATGACAATTCGGGCATACAATACCCTCCTTTTTCCTGGTTACTTCAGCGGACACAATACCTGTAGGCACAGCGATAATAGCGTATCCCAGCAACATGGTGAATCCGGCAATAATTTGACCAAGTGTTGTTTGAGGTGCAATATCACCATATCCCACCGTAGTGACAGTAACAACAGCCCAGTAAACGCTTCGTGGAATGCTTACAAACCCATTTTCAGGGCCTTCGATGAGATACATAACTGTACCCACTACAAGAATAATCATCAATACTCCGAAAAGAAACACTGAAATTTTCCTCCATGAATTCCGCAGAGCTAACACAATCACATTGCCCTGACTCATGTACCTTGTCATTTTAAAAATCCTGAACAACCGCAACAGCCTTAGTGAACGTATTATCGCGAGGCTGTGGGTTCCAATAAAAACCAGAGACAAGTAGGTTGGTATAATGGCAAGCAAATCAACAATACCATAAAAACTGAACACATATTTATAGGTTTTACGGCTTACTATCACACGTAAAATATATTCAATGGTAAAAGCACCAGTGATGACATATTCTATAATTTTCAGGACATTGCCATATTGACGGTTAATTCTAGGTACGCTTTCCAACATTACAGCCAGCACATTGAGCAGGATAAACACCAGCAAAACCACATCAAACTGCTTTCCTGCCCTGGTATCAGTATGAAATATTATCCTGTATAAGTTTTTTCGAATGCTTTGCATTGCTTTGTTTTATAAAAAATAAAATTAGTAATTTTGATGTGAAATAAAAATCGACATTCATTATCATGGATTACAATACATACGTAAAAAACCAACTTCAGGAGGCCGCAGATACATTGCATAAATTCAGCAATAATCCGGCAGCCATTTCATCGATTGATAATGCTGCCACACTCATTTCAGAAGCATTTAAAAACGGAAATAAAGTTATCAGTTGCGGCAATGGCGGTAGCATGTCAGATGCCATGCATTTTGCTGAAGAACTGACAGCACGTTACCGGGATGACAGGAAAGCGTTGCCTGCCATTGCCATTTCTGACCAGGGGCACATAAGCTGTACAGCCAACGACTATGGTTATGAACACGTGTTTTCAAGGTTCATAGAAGCCCATGGAAAATCAGGGGATGTGTTGTTTGCCATCAGCACCAGTGGCAATTCAGATAACATACTCAAGGCAGCAGAAACAGCTAAAAAACAGGGCATGAAAGTCATTGGACTGAGTGGAAATGTCGGTGGAGCATTAAAAACATATTGTGATTTGATGATTTGCGCCCCTGCTTCAGATCATTCTGACAGGATACAGGAAATTCATATTAAAGCAATTCACATTATTATCGCTTTGATTGAATTAAAGTTGGGAGCGGTTCAGGGAAAATAACCAGCTTTTATTTGTTTTGAGCAATGGGA
>JAQIDD010000126.1 GCA_027858215.1 Candidatus Delongbacteria bacterium
TTGTTTTTTAAATCATTCTGCATTGCCTGCAGTTATTCATCATCGCTTCCGCCTAGCTTATCTACTATTTCTAAATTTTGTTCCATTTCCCGTTCCATGCTGGCAAGTTTATCTTTACTGGATTTCAGATTTTCCACTTGTTTTTCCAGTTTGTTTTCCAGATCAGCCAGGATATCAATATTTTTGTATTGTTCTATAATGCGTTGATTGCTCTCATGGATGCTTTGCAACTCACTCATAAGTGTTTCAAATGTCTTTTGGCTGGGTTTTTCAGGTAATTCCCCGTAACTTGAACGGAGTTCTTTGGTGTCAGATTTAAGGCTGTTCAGTTGCTGCCTGTACATATGATGAATCTCTGCGGCATCCAACATAAATTTTGTGTCTCCGGATTTTTTGGCATCAATAACACTGTGTTTAAACCGGTTGAGTTTTTCATCTCCTTCAGCAGACAGTTTTCCCATCGTGTTAAAATCAGATTCCACTGTTTCACGGAGGTCTGAATATTTTTCCAAATATTTATCTGATGGGAGGCTCTCATCTTTTGTGTCCCTTGCCGGGTTACGTTCATCCCTCCTGTCTTTGATTTGCTTTGTAGATTCATCCCTCATTTTCATTTGATCAGCAAGCGGGCTGATTTCTAACTTTGAAATATTCCTGAGATCCTGAATGTTCTCGATTTCACGTTCTTCAGGTTCTTTCTTAATTTTTATGGTATAAACAATCAACCGATCGCCTTCAGCATTCCTGTTGGAAGTAAAAATGGCATAGTCCATGACAGAATCAGTTACATACAGGATGTCATCCAAAGGACTGTTAACAGGGAAATCCAGGTTTTGAGGAACTCCCCAACTTCCGGCTGATTCATTGTATTTTGAAACAAACAGATCATATCCTCCCATGCTGTTGTGTCCTTTTGAGCTAAAAAACAATCGCTTCCCGTCCGGAAGCAAAAACGGATAAGCTTCATCTTCATTGGTGTTAACAGGGTGTTCCAGTTTATATGGTTCGCCCCATGTTCCGTCAGGCTGTCGGTCTGCAAAATAAATGTCTTTTCCTGTGTCGCCGCGTTTACCATAACTGCTGAACATCAATTTATCGTTTGCGTTGGAAATAAAAGCGATGGGATTTTCTTCGTGCTTACTGTCATACCGCGTCTGCAAAGAAGGATGCTTTTTCACAAATTCACCGCCAATGCCATCCATGTCGTAAGCATAATAAAAATTGCTTCTGTTTAGATTTTTTTTGTCAACAACATCCAGCACATATGCATACCTGATCAGTTTTTTCCCGTTGTTGGCCATTTGAATTTGCCGTCGTACAGGGAATTTATCCCTTTCCCTTCTTCGCACATCATCAGGATTAAACTTAGTATAATGCCTGATGGCCTGATTAAACATATACCGCTGGTGAAATGCCTGTCCCAGATAATAATGTATTTGAGGAATTTCAGATTTTGATTGGCTTTTGGCAATATTCAAGTATTCAATGGCCTTTTCGATATCGCGGTTTAATTGAATGAGACAGGCTGCATATTTGTACCTAAAAACAACATCGTTAGTGTACAGGCTCAGCAATTGCGAATACAGACGCAGAGCCTTTTCGAAATCTTCATTTTCCATGCTCTCTTCTGCCTGCTCGTATAACTCTTCCTCTTCATCTGTTAATTCCGAGTTTTGAGCAAAAACAGAAGTCTGTATTCCGCAACCCAAAAAAAGGCCGGAAATGAAAATTATCATTATTTTTTGCATCCAATTCACTCGAAATAATTATCTTTAAGAATCTTTATAAAAATAACACTTTTTCAATGGAGAAAAAAGCTTATATAAATTAGACATAAAAACGGCCTTTTTTTCATAAACAAAAGCGTTAAAACTTCAACGCAAACAAAGAAAACTATCTTATGGTAACAAGACAATTGAAATCCGGGGATAAAGCACCAGCTTTTAACGGATTTGATCAAAATAACAACAAAATATCCGTGTCAGATTTTAAGAATACAAAACTTATTTTGTATTTTTATTCCAAAGAAAACACGCCCGGAAGTGCTGCAGAAGCGTGTGACACGAGAGATAACTATAACAGGTGTTTAAAAATGGGTATGCTGTGGCAAGGGTAAGTGCTGATTCGGTGAAATTACATGATTAATTTGAAAAAAATATGTTTTACCCTTTAGTCTGTTTGCAGTTGAAGACAAAAAATCATAAACGCCTGTGGTCGTTTCGGGAATAAAAAATACGTGCAAAAAAAAAGCAGAAGGCATAAAAAGAATTACATTTGTAATCAACGAAAACGGAATAATTGATCAGATTTTTCGGAAAGTTGATTCAAAAGATCACAAAAAGCAGATATTGAAAAAATAAATTAAAGATTCTGACAGACAATAAAAAGAAACAAGACCAAAAATCAGAAAAATTAAAAGCCATGCAACTTGCTGTTGGCAAAATTGAAAAAGATTTTGGCAAAGGCTCTATTATGAAATTAGGTGATCAGGTAATTGAAGATGTCCCGGTGATATCTTCAGGATCGATATTGCTTGATCATGCCCTGGGTATAGGCGGATACCCCCGCGGCAGGGTTGTTGAAATATACGGCCCCGAATCATCAGGTAAAACAACACTGGCCATTCATGCCATTGCCGAAGCACAAAAAAATGGTGGCATCGCAGCCATCATTGATGCTGAACATGCATTTGATCGTTTTTATTCTGAAAACCTGGGTGTTGACGTGGATAATTTATTCATCTCACAGCCGGACAACGGTGAACAGGCACTTGAAATTGCTGACAACCTCATCCGTTCGGGAGCCATTGACATTATAGTCATTGATTCCGTTGCTGCTCTTACCCCAAAAGCAGAAATTGAAGGTGATATGGGAGATTCAAAAATGGGCCTGCAGGCCAGGTTAATGTCACAGGCATTGCGCAAACTTACTGCAAACATTAACAGAACTCATACCACTTGCATATTTGTCAATCAGTTGAGGGAAAAAATAGGGGTAATGTTCGGCAATCCGGAAACTACAACCGGCGGACACGCCCTGAAGTTTTATTCCACAATACGTTTGGATATCAGAAGAGCAGGACAACTCAAAGACACCAACGATGCCACCGGCAACCGGACAAAAGTGAAAGTGGTGAAAAATAAACTTGCGCCCCCATTCCGTAAAGCGGAATTTGATATTATGTATGGAAAAGGCATTTCCAAAATCGGAGAAATTGTTGACCTTGGCGTGGATTTTGACATTCTGAACAAAAGTGGAAGCTGGTTTTCTTATGGAGAAACACGACTGGGACAAGGCAGGGATGCTGTAAAACTGTTGTTGGAAGACAATCCTGAAATGTGCGAAGAAATTGAACAAAAAATCCGTGAAAAATTGAAAGAAAAAAAGTAATGGCAAACAAGCCTTTATTACTAATTCTGCAATAAAATGATAAGTTTTTGATTAGCAGGTCGGGCTTAGATTGATGATGTTTTTAAAGGCTGACAGATAAAACAGAGTATGGGAATAAATATAAAAATAGTTCCGTTCATTGGCTTCATCTTACTCGTTGTTCTGTCCTGTAATCAGGGCAAAAAAGGTGACAATCATGACCATCAGAACAATGAATTTGATATCGCGCTGGATAGCATGACTATTGAGCAGCTATCTGATGAAATCAGAACGACACCAAGAAATGCCGATTTATTCAGAAAACGCGCAGAATCATACATTGAAAAAGGAGAAACAGAAAAAGCCATTTCTGACCTTAACGTTGCTCTGAAACTTGATTCTGTAACAAAATCCACGTACTACGATTTGATTGATCAACACATGCTGCTGGGGCAATCCGGAAAAGCAAAAGAAGTTGCCAATGCATGTTTAACTATTTACCCTAATGATAAGGAAAGCATGTTGAGGCTTGCCCAGATCTTTTTTTATGTGAAAGATTACAATCAAGCGCTTTCTTACATCCGGGAAATTAAAAACCGCAACTTACAGGA
>JAQIDD010000165.1 GCA_027858215.1 Candidatus Delongbacteria bacterium
ATCAGTAAGTTATACATTGACAAAAATAGCTTATTAAAGTAAATTTTTTATTATTAATCTTAAAATAAAAATTGACATGAATTGTATTGTAATTGACAATGATTCCCGCGCAAGAGAAGAAATGAAACAAAACATTAAAAATGTGCCCAATCTTGAAATGATTGGTAGTTTCGAAACTGCGCTTAAAGCAAATGAATTTTTACTGGAAAATGACGTTGATCTGATGTTTACTGAGGTTGAATTACCCGGGCTTAACGGTTTTGATTTTGTTCGCAGCCTGAAAAACCCACCACAGGTAATTGTTACCACCTCAGATGAAAAACATGCAGTTGAAGCATTTGAGCTTGATGTTCTGGATTTTCTTGCTAAACCCATTAAGATGGACCGTTTTATCCGTGCCATCAATAAGGCTGAAGGTGTATTAAGAATGCATGATGAACCTTCTGCTATTGATTACAACGAAGATTTTATCTTTGTAAAATCAGAGCGGAAATACGTTAAGTTGAATTACAATGATATCTATTTCATTGAAGGGCTTAAAGATTATGTCATTCTTCACGCCAACAAAGGCAAATTTATGACAGCGATGAATGTTAAAACCGTTCACAGACGTTTGCCCAATCCAACATTTTTCCGCACCAGTAAATCTTACATTGTGAATGTAAACCACATTGATGAAATTGACGGGGAAGATGTGATTGTTCAGGACACAAGAATACCGATTGGTCGCTCATACCGTGAAAAATTTGTTCACAGGTTTGTGCAAAAACGTTTGATCAGAAGGTAAGAAGTTAACCAAATTACATGCCCAGAACTTATTTTAGTGTTCATTTGCTTAATAAATACACAGGCTTTGATCCGGAAGTAATGCAGATGATGTTTGATGTTTTTAAAAAGCACTATCCTGATTATTTCAAAGAAGCTTCAGAATGCATTGAGCGAAAAGACTGGGCAAATTTTGGGCTTGTAGTGCATCGTGCAAAGTCAGCGGTTGCTATTATGGGAATGGAAGAGATCGAGAATGAGCTTGAAGAAATAGAGCAACAGGCAGTACAGGGAAAGAATACCGATATTTATGCTTCACACCTGGATAACATATTAAAAAAGGTAAAAACAGGAGTAGAGCAGATACAGCAATACGTTGATAATCGTTAGTGTATAAAACACGAATAAAAAAAAACCCGCTTCGTTTGACGAGCGGGTTTTTTTATTGTTGGTCAGGAGATACCACTATTCTTTTTCGTAATCACATTTGCAAGCCTTGCATTTGCTTGCTTCTAAAACAAAGGTGTTGTCATGAGCAGCTTTATGCTGAGTATCATCACTATGCTCATCGTCTTCTTCATGATCATGTGCTTCTTCATAAGCTTCGATATTTTTTACATTCCCTGTGTTAACCACTTTTTCAGCAATCAGTTTTTCGTCAAATTCTTCTTCACTGGTAACTATCACGACATCATCATTATCGGCATTTGTTCCGAGAAAAAGTCTTTTTCCGCCATGCTGGCATATGTGAGTAATTTTACCACAAACTTTAATTTCTTTACCTTCATAAGATTCAAAGTTTTTGAAAAGTTTGTCAGCAGTCATGACGTCGTCACATGATTTTTCTGTTTCTGAGCAGCATCCGGCATTAATATCACTTTTGTCTTTTGTTGCTTCCTGTTCGGTTTTCTCATCATTACACGATGTGTCAGCATCTGAAGCATTTTCGTTCTCTGCATTTTGGCAGCTAAAAAATACCACGGTAAGCAGCGGTAAGGTAAACAATAATAATTTTTTCATAATAATATTTTTTAAAGGTTAGTATTTCAAATTTTTTATTCCAACTGACTTTCGTCAATTTTGGTGACATCGAAATGCAGAAAATCCCAACTGAAAACATCCGATTCTATTTCTTCGTTGCTCAGGTTTTCCGATTCAAAATAATAGCCATTCAGTTTCCCGCTGATGGTTCTGCCGGAATTTAATTTGCTTTCCATGTCACCGCTTTTGAATTTTACCACATAATCCAACATATAAACAAGCTCAAATGAAATTTTTGCCGGATAATCGTTGGTGTTTTTAATCTTAAATCTGAGTTGCAAGGGGCTTGATTTGTTCCACCATTTCGCGTGTGACCATTTATATGAAATGGCTATACCGTCGATGGTGTCATACGTATGTTTATAACCAAATTGTGCATGTGCCTGTGTTACAAACAACACTGCAAACGTTAATAGTAAAGCTATACGAAATCGTTTCATTACTTAGTTTTTTCAGGATTATTCACTATGCCTGCAAACAAAATGTTGCCTTGTTTATGTTCTTTAATGAAGAAAATAAAAGGCTTGTCAACGATGAATTCAAGGGGGCGTTTGGCTGTTTTTTCCCTGATCACCACTGCTGTAGCTGCAGCCGCTTCAGTGCCTTCTTCATCTACTTCCACAACCGCCTGATGGATAACGTCATCAATAACAAGATTCTTCTCCCCGTTCATATGACTGAAATTGGCATAATGCGAAAAAGGAGCAACCATGCCCATTTTTTTCAAGGTTTTTTTCATTTCATACCGTTCTTCCACTTTAAAACGTGGTAATGCCAGCATGATCTTTGTTTCCTTGAAATCATCGCACAAGGAGTTAAATTGATCGTTGTTCAGCCATGTCACAATATCTGCAGTTTTTTCACCTTTTGCAGGCAACAATATGTACATGGAAGCGAGCTCATCCCTGTATGGCAATTGTATGGCACTGAAATTTTCTTTTTCTGTATGCAGGATGTCAGATTTCATGGTCATAAAATCTGTTTCTATCTCACCATCCGGTGTATGAAAATCATTTTTCCTTGTTTTTTCAGGGTCAAATTGCGTTTGCCAGTCTGCATTAAAATAAATGGCATTTACAAGGATCATGCGTGTTAAGTCGTTGACATTGCTTTTGCGAATCAGTTGCCTGATTTTTCTTTCTGTTTTAGCTTCTACCCACTGGTTGATTCTGCGGCGGGCTTCTTCTCGCTTTTCCGTGTTTCTGAAATCAACGTATTCAACCTTGGCATCAAAATCTTTCAGTCCTTTCATAAATTCGTCTGTAAAATAGAAATTCTCTTGTGCCCACACAGCATTGGCCAGTTGAAATACAGGGGTTTTCAGTTGTTTGAAATAATCAAGCATTTGTGTCCAGGATTCATGGTTTTTCTGTTGTGAAAACGGGAAATGCATGGTTTTTGCCATATCCCATTTTGTACGCCAGGCAGTGCCATCATAGGTCATGGCCAGTGCAGTGCTGATTGAAAAGGGGCTGAATACCATGTTTTTACCCGGCTCGTATCCTGCTTCCATTAAATCAAAACAAAATTCATTGTTACCTTCTACTGCTTTATTGATTTGTTTGTCCTGAGCTTTCACTGAAAATATTGTGGTCATGATAATAATGATGGATGCTATTTTTTTCATGAGAATTATTTATATTGTTTCAAAATGTTCCTGATCTGTATCCTTTTCACAATACTTGCATTTCAACTGCAATTTGCCATCCTTTTCAATGACATCAAATTTGGTGGTCATCTTTTCAACATTTGTAATGCATTTTGGATTCATGCATTTGAAAATACCACGTATCTGCTCAGGGATTTTTACATTGTATTTATCCACAACCTCATAATCCTGAATGATATTTATCCTTGCTGTAGGGGCAACGAGGGCAATTTTATTCATGTCTTCAGTAGATGGTTGTTTATCCGCAATTTTAATGATTCCTTTCTTACCAAGCCTGGAACTTTCAAGGTTGTTGCCAATGGTAATGGTAGTGTTCATTATGTCAATGTGAAGTATTGACAATGCTTTAAACAGGTTTTCTGCGGGGATGTGATCAATAACTGTCCCATTTTTAATGGCACTGACCGTAAGTTTTTCTTTTTGTTTAGCCATGTTGTTATGATTTGATACCTAGGATTAAACTTAATATTGCCATTCTTGTGTAAACACCATTGAGGGCTTGAGGAAAATAATATGCCCGTGGATTTTCATCAACGCTGGTGTCAATTTCATTAACACGTGGTAGCGGATGGAGAATTTTCAGATTTTCTTTTGTTCCATCCAGCATGTCATTGGTTAATACATACACATTTTTCACACGTTCATATTCCATGGGATCTGAAAATCGTTCTTTCTGAACCCTGGTTACATACATGATATCAGCTTTTGAGATGATATCTGTAAATTCAGTGTGTTCATAAAACTTTATGCCTTTATGATTGAGAAAATCTTTGTATTCATCCGGCATTTTCAGCGTTTCCGGCGAAATGAAATTAAAAACCGGGTTAAAATTGGACAAAGCCATCAGGAGAGAATGTACAGTACGACCGTGTTTTAAGTCACCCACAAGAAAAATATTGAGATTTTCCAGGGTTCCTTGTGTTTTCCGGATGGAGTATAAATCCAGAAGACATTGCGTAGGATGCTGGTTGGCACCGTCTCCGGCATTGATTACCGGCACATCGGCAACTTCGCTGGCATACCTGGCACTGCCTTCAAGCGGATGCCGCATGATGATCAAATCACTGTACTGGGTGACAGTTTTAATGGTATCAGCAAAGCTTTCCCCTTTGGCGACACTGCTGTTGGTAGCTTCGGAAAACCCCACTATTCTGCCACCAAGTCTGTTAATAGCCGAATCAAAACTCAGGCGTGTGCGTGTTGATGGCTCAAAGAACAAAGAGGCAATGACATAGTCGTTTAGCAGGTTTTGCTTAGGGTTTTTCTCAAATTCTTCTGCCAGATCAAGAATTTTGTAGTATTCTTCCGGCGTAAAGTCCGTAATGGAAATCAGGCTTTTGTTTTTCATTCAGTTAAGTTTGATTATTCAACGATATCCAATAATTCAACTTCGAAAATCAGGGTTTCATAGGGGCCGATGGCACCACGTGCACCACGCTCGCCATAAGCAAGATCATAAGGAATATAAAACTTATATTTGGCACCGGTTTTCATCAATTGTAAACCTTCCTGCCATCCTTTGATCACACCGTTGACTGGAAATTCAATGGGTTCGCCGCGTTCATACGAACTGTCGAACACAGTGCCGTCCAATAAAGTGCCTTCGTAGTGTACTTTTACTTTGCTGTTCGGGCCGGGTTTTTCGCCATCACCTTCACGCAGCACTTCATATTGTAAGCCTGATTCGGTTACTTTTATTTCTTCCCGTTTGGCATTGGCTTCCAGGAATTTTTCACCTTCTTCAATTTTGGGTTCATTTTCTGTTTCGGATGCCTGGGACATGAATTTTTGAATGAGCTGGTTGGAGGCATTCATTTCTACCATGGCTTCCTCATTTGAAAATTGTTTTTTCAATGCCGCCATAAAAATGTCCTGGTCGATTTTTTCAGCAATACCTTGTTGTTTGAAAC
>JAQIDD010000206.1 GCA_027858215.1 Candidatus Delongbacteria bacterium
TTAAACAATTAATTCCGAGTTTTGTTTTTAGGCCTTTAATTATTGTGCAATAGTGTTTTCAGCTAATTTTTTCTGTATGACCGTGTTGTTTTGGTGGGATAAAAAAGTGATGCCGGTAAAACCACAATGATTAATTTGCTATGTTATTTTCTTATGCAGGAAAGTAAAGTAAAACAAAGTGATTATTCCCCGTTGGGGTCAAGGCTTTCATAAATCGAATTCTGGCTTTTAAATTCGGGCACAATGGATTTCATTTTTTTCACAATATCTATATCCATAGCATTGAAAGGCATTTTAATGATTGCATCAATTTCCTTATGGATGTAATCAAAGTCATAGGTTCTGACTTTGGCAATCATAATTTGTTCGTGATAAGTAGGGCTCGTGTTTTCTTTGGTAGCCAGTAATTCTTCATAAAGTTTTTCCCCGGGCCGGAGTCCAATAAAAGACATTTGAATGTCTTTGCCCAGTTCCATGCCTGATAATTTCACCATGCGTTTGGCCAGGTTGAGAATCTTTATGCTTTTACCCATATCAAAAATAAATATCTCCCCGCCTTTACCCATGGAACCTGCTTCAAGCACAAGCTGGCATGCTTCCGGAATGGTCATAAAATAGCGGGTAACTTCGGGATGAGTAATGGTAATGGGCCCACCGTTTTCAATTTGCTTCTGAAACCTGGGAATGACCGAACCATTTGATCCAAGCACATTTCCAAACCGCGTTGTAATGAAACGGGTATTTGTTTGTTGCGTGTTGAGCGATTGGGTATAAATTTCAGCGATACGTTTGCTGGCACCCATAACGTTGGTGGGATTTACCGCTTTATCAGTGGAAACCATGACGAACTTTTGTACTTTATAATTAACGGCAGCATCAGCAATCAACCGGGTACCCATCACATTGGTTCTTACGGCTTCAGAAGGATTATGTTCCATCATGGGGACGTGTTTGTAAGCAGCCGCATGATAAACATAATCGGGGTGGTAAGTTTCAAACATGTGCTCGACCTGATTTTTGTTGGTAATATCACCAATGATGGTTTTGTAGCTGGTAAAATTAAGCTGTTCGCACATTTCGAGTTCAAGGTCATACAGAGGGCTTTCTGCCTGATCAAACAACACAATCATTTTGGGTTTAAAACATGTGATCTGGCGCATGATTTCACTGCCAATGCTTCCGGCTGCACCGGTAACCAGGATAGTTTTATTGGTTAGCTGATTATGAATGCGTTTTTTATCCAGTTGAATGGGATTTCTTTCCAGCAAATCTTCAATTTTAATTTCTTTTATTTGCCTGAATGTCAATTCGCCGTTGATCCAATGTGTTACATCTGGAATGGTTAGTGTTTTTACCCCATTGTCAAGGCAGATATCAATGACTTGTTGTTTATATTGAACCGGGATCTTTTTATTGGCAATGATCAACGTTTCTACCGATTGTCGTGTGATCAGATGTTCAAGTTCATCAATACCATACACTTTGATGTCTTCAATTTTATTGCCTATGACATCCTCATCATAATCAATAAAACCAATGACATTGTTTTTTGATTCCACATCCCGTTCAATGGTTCGTTTGGTTGTCAGGCTGGTTTCATCGGTTCCCAGAATGACCACATTACTGCGTTCTTTGCGTGGATTTTGAAATTCAAAAAAGATATTTTTAATCACAAGCCTGAAGATTATCATCCCCAGCACAGTAATAAAAAAATCTATAATTACTACCGAGGTAGGAACAATGTAGGTTTCAATTATCTGGAAAGCCACAATATTCAGCAATATCAAAAAGGCACTGCCAAACAGCAACACCACAAACAAACGTTGAACATCTTTTGTGCTGGTGTATCGCACCAAGCCAATGTAGGTTTTACTGATGGCGAAACTGATAGCCCTTACAAACAATACCAATGGAATGATAATGCTGAGCACCTCAACATTGGCTTGCGGGATTTCAAAATTGAACCTGAGATAATAGGCAAAAATAATTGAAAACAGGCATATAGACAGATCAATAGCAAAAATGACCCACCTGGGAGTTACCGATCTCAGAAAATGAATGTTCATAGCCTAAAATTACAAATAAAATTTTTGATTTGCCTATTTCCTTAAAAAAATAATTTCACCATCCTGCTTAATTCTGATAATGGCGGATCTTTTTTGTGTGGGGGCATTTCTGTGAGATGTGCACACATAATCCACCATGGATTTAATTTTGCCGGGAATATCATCAAAACTCAAAGCCGGAGGTTCACCTGCAACATTAGCAGAAGTAGAAACCAGGGGCCTTTTAAACCGCTTGACAAGTTCAACAATGGGTTTCTTTTTGACAACCCGTATGGCGATGCTTCCATCCTGACCTATCAGGTTTTCAGGCAGGTTTTTTGCATTGTCAAACACCACGGTTAAAGGTTGATTGCTTAACTCTATGACATCAAGAGCTACTTCCGGAGGTTTATCCACATATGACATGATACGATTGATGTTGTCCAGTAAAATGATCATTGGTTTTTGTTTGTCTCGTCCTTTGATGTTATACAGCTTGTCCACAGCATCAGGGTTTGTAGCATCGCAGCCAATGCCCCATATGGTATCTGTGGGATACAGAATAACACCTCCTTTATTCAGTGTTGTCAGGCAATCTTTTATATCTTGTTTGTTCATATCGCACTATTATTGTAACAATGATTTATAAAGTTCCATGAGTTTGGCTGTGATTATATCCTGCCTGAATTTTTCAACGTGCTTATAACCTTTTTCTGTCATCTCACGGGATTTTTGCTCATCGTTGAGAACCTGATTTACCGCTTTCCCGATTTCTTCGGGGTAATTGGGGTTGATGTATATGGCAGCATCACCACCAGCCTCACCAAAACAACCATATTTATTGGTTATAACCGGTGTTCCTGAATTCATCGCTTCAAGGATGGGAATACCAAAGCCTTCAAAAATGGAAGGATAAATAAACACAGATGCTGTTTGGTAAATGGCAGGAAGATCCCCGGTAGGAATGTCGTGCAGAAAATACACCCTGTTTTCCATACCATGGTGTCTAACGTAATGATAAAGATCTTTATAATACGGAGTTGGTTTACCAACAAAAACAAGGGGGTAATCAATCTTATTGGCAATCATTCCTTCCAGTATTTTTAATGCATTTTTGCGTTTTTCCAGGGTTCCTACACTGAGAATAAAATGTTCCGGAAGTTTGTATTTTTTTATGGTTTCTTCTTTTTCCTGCTGCGGAATTTTTTCATAGAAAATGGGATTGCAACCCTGATGTATCACTTCAATGTCTTCTGCCCTGGTGTGAAAAAAGGAAATCAGGTCTTGTTTTGTCTGGTGAGACATGGCAATGATCTTGTCAGCAGCCAGACTGGCTTCAAAAAATTTTTGCTGGTAAATATCCCTGTCCACAGAATTGTACAATTCCGGGTACCGAAGAAAGATCAGGTCATGAATGCTGACCACCTTTTTAATTTCGGCCTGAATAATGTTGGCAGGAAGTTCATTGCTGAGACCGTGATAAATATCAAGATTATCTATGTGCAATAGTTTCCCCAGGCTGATACTGCGCCAGTAGGATTGTGAAAGTTTATTGAGCCCGGTGGGCTTAACTACATGCAGGTTTTTATCCCTGGGCAAAAAAGAAATGGGGTTCCGTTTATTTGGGGTGTATAAAAAATACTCGTGTTGTGGATAATATTTATAAAGCGATAAAATTGTATCTCTGCTGTAATTTCCCAGCCCGCTGTTGTTATAAAATGCACGTTTTGCATCAAATCCAATCCGCATTATTGTCATCGTTTTATTTCGAACAAATATAGTGAAAACATAATGATTTAAACAGATTTTTCTGGCCGACAAAAATGATCAGCCATAATCAGGTTGCATGTCATCACATTGTGATAAATAAATAAGAATGTCAACCTCAGTAAACATATGTTAAACAGAAATATGTGGTGAAGTGTGTGAAGCATCCACAATTTCCCTGTATTTGTGAAACACCTTTTTAAAATCTTCCCATGCTTCTGTTTTTCGGGCTGGTGTACGTAACAAAGCAGAAGGGTGGTAGGTGGGCATCACAATCCTGTTGTTCCATTCTATCCAGTTTCCTCTGAGTTGTGTGATTTTTGCATCCGGATCAATTAATCCTTTTAATGCAGTGCCTCCCAAAAGAATTATGATTGGTGGATTGATCATATCAATTTGTTTCATAAGATAGGGCAGGCAGGCCTCTTTTTCCTCGGGCCTGGGTGTGCGGTTTCCCGGTGGTCTGCATTTTACTATGTTGCCGATAAACACGTGTTTTTCCCGTGTGAAATTACAGGCTTCCAGTATTTTATCAAGCAGTTGGCCCGATCTTCCGACAAAAGGCAAGCCTTTTTTGTCTTCTTCAGCACCGGGACCTTCGCCTATAATAAATATGTTAGCATCAGGCGGCCCTTGTCCAAAAACAGGTTTGTTTCGTGTTTGGGAAAGTACGCATTTGGTGCATTCCAGCACCTGCATTTCAATATCTGCCCATTCAAAAACATCCATAATTGCACACTAATTTTATGGCTAAATTATAAAAAACATTGGCAGGTTACACATAAAATTTGTTCTTTTGTTTAAACATGCAACCATTTAGCATGTTGTATTATCTATAAAATAAGCCTGAATGCAAGACCTGGAAAAAATAATTGAAGGCTGCAAAAAAATGCAAAGGAAGCCTCAAAAGGCGCTGTATGACATGTATTCACCAATACTGTACGGAATGGCCATGAGGTATGCGTCTCATGCATCGGAAGCAGAGGATATGTTACAGGAGGCTTTCATTAGTATTTTTCAGAACATCAGGCAATTTAAGGGCACAGGTTCTTTTGAAGGCTGGATGAAAAGAATATTGATCAATGCTGCTATCGGATACATCCGAAAATACAAAAAACGGCAGTTTGACAATTTTGATGACGTCAGGGAAATCAACATGAAGAATTTTGAATTTTCCGATGTTGATTTTACAAAAGAAGAGATGTTGACAGCAATAAACAGTTTGCCTGAAGGATTTAGATTGATATTTAACTTGTATGCCATTGAAGGATATAAACACAGAGAGATTGCAGATATGCTGGGAATACATATTGGAACATCAAAATCCCAATACTCGAGAGCAAGAAGCATGTTAAAAACGAAATTGATACAATTGGAACAAGAGTCAAAAGTAAAAGAATAATAATAAATGGCAGGAAAGCATAACCATATTGAAGATGTCTTCAGAACAGTTTTTGAGGATCATGCTGTAAAACCACCCAAATCATCGTGGTCGGGCATGAAGTCTTCACTTGACAATATGCGGGTGGAATACCTTGCCAAAAATCAACTTGGTAATTTTAGTACAAAGCCTTCTGCCAGCCTTTGGTCACGCATTGCCACAAAAGTATGGTGGAAACAATTCCTGAGGTTTAATCCGGCACACATCAATATCTATTATGCCGGCATGGCTTTGGTTGGTGGCACTGCTGCTGTAGTAAGTTTAACAGAACCGCCGACAGCCTCTCCCGTTCCGGAATCTATGTTTTCTGTTAAAGATGCTTTTTTTGTTGAAAAAACCAATGTACTGAGCCCTGAAAAACGTGAAGAAAAGCAGCAAAATGCAGATTTTATGGCATTACGTTCCGATATGGCAGAAACTGCATCAACAGAAAATGAAATGACACCTGCCTCAGCCGCATACAATGGCAGTGAAGAGCAAAAAACCGAAAACAATCATCTTCTGAAACATGAAGCCGTTGATGCCCATAAGGAACAAATAAAATCAGATACAGAGGAAACTGAAGCCTTTACCGGAGATATCAATGGTTCAGAACAAAAGGAAATCTCTGATGAATCTGCGGCACAAAAACAAAATGCCGGCATAAGTACAACAATGACAGCTCACAATGTACAGAAAGAGAAAGAAGAACCCTTGTCACTGGTCAAACTTCCTTCCAGGTTGCCTTTGCTGGTTCCGGTTAATAGTGCTTGGCTGGTCGGTAATCTTAGCGACATCTCCATGAGACCTGACACACTTGCTTATGATTTTGCCGGAGAACCCATTGTAAAAGATCTCAACTTCTTTGAACAGGGCTGGTATGGCGGTTTGAATTTTTTCACTCAGGATATAGCCTTTCTTAATGAAGAGGTTAAAGAAATATATGAACAAAATCGGTATTACAGCGATTTTTCCTATCGTTTTGGGTTGCGTTTTAACATGGTAAGAAACCATTTTATGATGCAGACGGGGATATATTTTAGCAGCGTTAATAATATCTTTGAACATTCACAACAGTTGATGCTCATTGAAGACGATATTGAAGGCCGGGTTATATGGCCATATGAAAGTGATACCCTTTATCACAACACCACCCATACATACCATAATTCATACAGTTATTTCGAAGTCCCTGTGCTTGCCGGATTGCATCTTGAAGGGGTTAATTTTGCAACGAATATCAAAACCGGACCTGTGTTCAATTATATTGCAGGGGTTAATGCCAACCTTGTCATGTATGCTGATAATCAATTATACTCCGTTGATAAATCTTATTTCAACCGTCCTGGCATACGCTGGGAAATCAGTGCAGACCTGATATATAAATTTGGTGACCACTTAAGTATATATGTTGAGCCCTCGTATGTACATGATGTGACAAGCATTTTTGATAAAGAAATGGACATCCGCAGCAGGTTTAAAGGATTCAGTGCCGGCATGGGTGTGTATTACAGGTTTTAAAGTGAATTGTATTAAATTAAGGGGCCTTCTATTAATTCTTATTTTTTCATCCATACATATGAACGCTGTTCTGTGCGGCGGGTATGAATTTCACCCCCATCCACGCCAGAAGCATTATCAAAAAGGCAAACACCAGGTACAACATTACTTTACGGGCATGCGCTTTAGCAACGCCACGAAGGCGATAATGGATATAGATAAGATATACCAGCCAGGTGATGAGTGCCCAGGTTTCTTTGGAGTCCCATGACCAATAATTTCCCCATGCCACTTTTGCCCATAATGCACCAAATATCAAACCCAGGCTTATCATAGTAAACCCGGAATACACCAAATTGTCAGCCCTTTCTGTTATTTGCATGCTTATGTTTTTGCCGGGTTTCAACAGGTAATAAAGTGAAACAACAGCAGATGCTGCCAGCAGGCTGTAACCCAGGATATATACCACAACATGCGGTACAAACCAGGCAGATTGCAAGGCCGGGGGCAGGTGTTTTACAAATATTTCAGGTTTCAGTAAATTTATGAACAGAAATACCATCCCCATCAGCAAGCTGTATGACAAGAACCAACGATATTTCCATAAACGGTAGGTAATACCGCCGACCAATGGCATAAAAAAAGCATACCACAAGCGTGTTTCACCGATACTGCGCATGGGTGGCCGCTCAAAATGTATCCAGAGGAATATTATTATGCATGCCATGGTCAATACAGCCAGTCCGTTGAGCATTTCAGACCAGCGGAACGACTTTGTGGGTTTGTATTGAACCAAGCTGTAAACAAATGCCGGTAAAAAAACAAGCAAGGCTGTCAATACAAGACTTTCATGTAAACCCAGATTACTCATGCTGCGATTTTTTTGGTTTATCGGTGATAAACAATGTCAAGACACCTGCCAGGAGCATAAAAATACCAAAATACATTGCCGGGAGCCAGGGGTCTTTTACTAAACTCAATATTGAAATATCAGAATATTTCCCTTTGCTTTCATCGTATGACTGTTGATAAAGCTTCCACCCGTTGATTTCTGCCGGGTCATTGACACTCAAACTCAGATTTTTTGCTATTCCGTCTTTTTTGTATAACCGCGCTATGGTAGTGTATTGCTTTGGCATTGGGGGGTTAAGCCTGATTATTATGCCCCCTTCTGTTTGTATGGTTTTTTCCGGAAACATATGGCTGCCACTACCAACCCATACAGATTTCCTGACCGTATCATTGTCTTTTAAAAGATGAAAACAAAGAGCAGCTACCGATGCCATTGAATGAAACTCAACATACTTGTCGCCAAGCTTTGACGCTTCGGGAATGAATTTTTCAATGAGAAGGCTGGACTGTTTATACACAATTTTTTTTCCTTCTGATGTTTTGCTAATTTCCACGAGACTGAGGGTTTTGCCTTCCGGAGACGTGATTTTCAGTAAGGGATTGTGATATTCAAGATTAAATGTTTGCATTTCCAAGGCAAAATCCAGCTCATGCATAATGCCCTTTTCATCAAATGCATACCAGACAGGCTCTCCCTGTTTGAGTGTCATACTGTACTGTTTATGGTCTGTCTGCCCAGCACCTCCTGCCAGAAGAATAACAGCAATGCCAAAGTGATTCAACACAAAACTGACATTACGCCTGTTGAACTTTTTCATGCGCCTGGCTAAACTGTAAAGTAAAATCACCAACAAAAAAATCCCTGCAAAATAAAAACTCCATGAGGCTTTTATATTATTAAGGAAAGCAGCATGTTCAGTATTTTGCTGTGGTATAACCCCCATGAATATTATCAGAAGGGTAAAAACACTGATAGCAGGTACAGCGACATATCCGGAGCTCAGGAAATGATAAATCCTGTGTCTGCGGATAAAAACACCGGCAAGGATGATGACCAAAAGCAGGAGCAAAACCAGCATAAGGTTGCTGGGAAAAACGGGTAATATACGTGCAAGTGGCGGCAGAAAAGCATCCAGCAACAGCCCTGTGATGAGCACTGCCATTGCGATAATAAATCCTTTCTTATACTTGCCTGTCAATGCGCCCATTATGCATTTTGAATTTTCAATTTTCCCGGGGAATGGAACCGGTCATGTGTCCTATAACACGGTGTATTCATAATTCTCTTCACGTGCTTTGGCTTTTTTCACCCATTCCGGGACCACGGTTTCGAGGAATTTTTCTTTTTCGCTGTTTAACTTTTCCATATCCAGACCCACAAATTCCTGGGCTTTGGCTTTGGTTTCGATATCCGGATAAGGCACTTCACCATCGAAATTGTATTTTGCGAAAAGACGTGACAAATTCAGGCGTGCCTCCATGGCCAGGTTGATACCACTTGCCAGAATCCGGCTACTTTCGATCGGAGAATGAAAAGAAGCGCCATGAGAGGCTGCTACAAAATCCCAGCGCCACTGGGCATTTCGTATGTCCCACAGGATGTCTTTCATTTCTTCTTCGGTAGCACCAAGCTCCCAGGCTTTTCCTGCATCCACATGCGCCTGAACAAGGATTTTTTCCAGCCGGTCTCTGCTTTCTTTGAGTTTGTCCTGCCGCTCATACACATTTTCAAACAGGTCTTTTTCATCTTCGCGATGACAGACCTGGCAAGTACGGTTGATATAGTTCAGTGGGCTCTGCACTTTGTGATCGGAGTATTTTTGTCCGCCTTCATTCATGAAAGGTTTGTGGCAATCAGCGCAAGCCAGTCCCCTTTCGGCGTGTATGCCTGTCATGAAAATTTCATAATCGGGATGCTGGGCTTTAAGCATGGGGGCCTTGGAAATGCCATGTGTCCAGTCGGAAAATTGAATGCTGTCGTAATAAGCTTCCATATCTTCTGCAGTCATGCCATCGTCCCAGGGAAATGTCAGGTAATTGCCATCGCCTTTAAAATAATACTCAACATGACATTGTGCACACACAAGGCTTCTCATTTCCTGATGTGTGGCATCATTGATATCCAAACCGCGGCGTTCAAATGCCTCTTTAAGTGCCGGTCTTGAAATCCGCAGGCTCATATCCTCTGCATCGTGGCAATCGGCACATCCAATGGGATTAACAATTTGATGACCTCGTTGCTCCCAGGTTCCTTTGTAAAATTCTGCCACACCAACTTCTTCCATCACACGTGGCACATCGGGGGATTTGCAAGTCCAGCAGGTATTTGGCATGGGACTTTCTTTGCCGCCAACGGGAGCCCCTGTTCGCAAAATATTCCTTATGTCTTCGATGGCATAATAGTGGCCTCTGCCCTGGTTGTATTCTTTAGCAAAACCATATCCTGCCCACAACACAACCATTCTGGGGTTTTCTTCCAGCATATCTATCCATGCATTGCCGTTGTATTTGGATTTAAAACTTGTGTCACTGGTGGCAAGATATCGCTCGTATTGCTGAGGAAAATTTTTACCCCATATTTCATTCCTGGGTTCCAGTTGTAAATGCTCTACCTGTGGTGTGTAAGCAAAAACAGCCTCCTCGCGCCTTTCAATGACAGATGACGCGAGCAATCCCAACAGAAAAACGATGACAATTGTCGCAAAAAACATGGCCCATCCCAGCCAGGGTTTTTCTATTACAAGTTGACGAATTGGTTTCATATATGTATGCTTTAGTTATCATTCTTTTTGGCTTTACGCAACCATTCCGGCACCGGACTTTCCGGCAATGGAACAATGGCATTCGGTGTTGCTGATAAACTTCTTACTTTCCCATGTGGGATATCCTGATGACAATCCCAGCATGTACGGTCTTTTCTTTGTTTTACTATTTCAGGATTGGTTCCGGCAAGCATCCCACTTTCAATAATTTCAGTGTGACAACGAATACAATTATTCTGAACCGCATTTTCACCCTCTTCTTTGATAAAAATACTGTGTGGTTCAGTTCGTAATGTAAATATGGTGGCATGCCTCAACCCGTCTTTGGCTTTGAAATAATAATGGTTGAAAAAATTATCATGCGGTACGTGACAATCATTACAGGTTGCTTCTTCCCTGTGCGAACTGTGTGCCCAACTGTAATACTGGGGCACCATTACATGGCAGTTTATGCAGGTTTCCGAATCATCAGACAAATAAGAGGTGGCCCTTGAAATATGGAATAAGAATGCAGCTATACCGACAATAACACCCAGAGATATAATCACCGGCAAACGCCATTTTACAGGGGGGTATAGTGACTTCAATTTCATTGTCTGATATAATTTTGAAGCTTTTTACTTACTGTATTCAGATGCTATTTTTTCTTTTGATTTATCGAAAGGTAAGCATATTTACTAACAATAAGCATATTATTCAAAATTAATGTTCTTTTAATGCTTTCATCTGCTGCCGCGTATTGATAACTGAATATATACCGAAAATCAAAGCATAAATCCCAATCAGGATAACAATGAGGCGTGTGCTTTCAAATGGATTTACAATGAAAATAATTCCGATTACAACAGACAATACGCCTATCACAACAGAGATAAATTTAAACATCCGTGAATGTGTTTTTCTAATCCAATATACCAGAAACATGATCCCGGTAATGATTGCCCAGATGCCTGCTATTACAAGAAAAAAGGCTGCAACATCTTTGGGCAGCACCAGAATTACTATGCCAATAGCAATCCCCAGTATGCCTTCAAGCAAAACCAGTTGCCAATTGGGAATAACATTCCTCAACCTGATGGCTCCTGCAGTCAAAAATATGCCATCAAGCAAAAGGCCTATGGCAAAAAACACAGCCAGGGTTATGATGGCCATGTCAGGAAACAAGATCGCAATCAGGCCAAATATAATGGCCAGCACACCATTTACATATGTTAATTTAGTGTGTTGAAAATGTAGTGGTAGCATAATAATATCTTTAAAGGGTGTTAAACATAATTTTTACTTATAAATATACAGTAAAAACAATATAGATGAGCAAAAGGTTTCAAAAATTGCATTTTATTTTTGAACAAAGACACCCATCACCACACAAAGCCAACAAAATTGGTGTGATTATAGGCCAGTAAGGTTTAAAATGTATGTTTAAATGAGTATCTGGAAGATTACCTGAGTTATTTTATTGTTAGTGAAATTTCTAATAATCATTTCTTCCTTTTCTCTGCGGTGCTTAGCGCTTCTCAGCGTAACTCTGCGGTATAGTAGGTTGTGCCGCAAAGAAATTATAAAATAGCATTCAAAAAAATTAGGTTATCTTTTGGATACTCATTATGCTTAATACCGATCAAATCAGTGATTCAATATGCATCAGATGGTCATGATTTCCTGTTCTTTGGCCTGGGCTTTCTCATCAATTTTTTTGATGTATTCATCGTGTAATTTCTGTACTTTTTGTTCGTAATCTTTACGAGCATCTTCGGAAAGCCCTTGTTTTTCCAGTTTTTTCAGTTCATCATTTGTTTCCCGGCGGTGATTTCTGATGCTGATTTTAGCATTCTCGGCTGCTTTTTTCACTTTTTTCACCAGGTCACGCCTTGTTTCTTCAGTGAGAGGCGGGATGTTGATGCGAATCAATTCGCCGTTGTTTGCAGGCGTAAAGCCCAAATTGGCTGCCATGATGGCTTTTTCTATTTCGGGAATCATGCTTTTATCCCAGGGTTGTATCATAATGGTTTTAGCATCCGGCGTACTGAGGTTAGCAGCCTGATACAGTGGTGTCATGGTGCCGTAATAGTCAACTTTAATGTCGTTCAGTATTCTGGCATCGGCTTTACCTGCACGCATGTGTGCAAATTCTTTCTCAAGATAATCAAGGGCATTATCCATCCCTTCTTTGGCTGTGTCAAGTGCAAATTTAGCTTCTTCATCCATAGTGTAATGATTTTTTCTGCGTTAAAAATACTTAATTATGAATCAACGTACCAATTTTAGGATCAGAAATTACGTTAACCAATGTATTTTTCTCATTCATATTAAACACAATAACGGGCAAATTGTTTTCCTGGCACACGGTAAAGGCAGTCAAATCCATCACATGCAGTTTTTTATTCCAGGCCTCTTCAAAACTCAGGGATTGATATTTTATGGCATCCGGATATTTTTCGGGATCATCGGAATACACGCCATTTACTCTGGTACCTTTCAAAAATACATCAGCTTTAATTTCGAGAGCTCTTAATGCAGATGCTGTGTCAGTGCTGAAATATGGATTTCCTGTACCTCCTGCCAACACAACGATTTTCTGTTTTTCCAGTTCGTTAATAACCGTTTTGGCATGGAAAACCGGGCCAATTGCAGGCATGTGAACAGCTGTAAATAAACTGGCTTTCATGCCGGCTTTTTCCAATGCTGATTGAAAAGCCAAACTGTTTATTGTGGTTGCCAGCATGCCCATCTGATCACCTGTTACCCTGTCAAATCCTTCACTTACACCGGAAAGTCCTCTGAAAATATTACCTCCGCCAATGACAATTGCAATTTGTATGTTTTTATCGTGTAACTGAGATATGTCCCTGACATATTGGTCAAGTTGTTCAGGAGAAATTCCACTGTTTTGGGCTCCCATCAGGGATTCCCCTGAAAGCTTAAGTAGTACCCGTTTGTATTTCATAGTGTATGCATTTGGGCATAAAGATAAAAAAAGAGGGCGATAAAGAAAAGCCCTCTTTTTATAATGATTTAGAAATGTTTTACTATCATGATAACGACCACCGTTTAAATT
>JAQIDD010000243.1 GCA_027858215.1 Candidatus Delongbacteria bacterium
CCAACATATTGCAAATTTGCCTGAGTAACTGTAACCTTATGGATTTTTGATTTTACTACTTCAATAAACATAACCGGTTTATTAAAAACATGTATTAACAATTAACATTGCAAAACTAATAATTATTTTATTGAGTCGTCATAATTTTTATAAGTAACAATCCTATAATTATCAATAAGACGCACATTCCCGCACCACACTGCAACACAAATTCTCATTTTACACCCCTTTTTCCATTTCCGCACTAATTTCAGATCGTCTTCCTGTACAATTTCAACGTATTCACACTCCAGTAGATTGGTATTATTTAAATGGCGTTCAATTTCACTTTTCAATTGGTCCGGGGAAAAAGAAGCATAAACATCAGCAGCCTGTTTTAATATCTTATAAATGGAAGCCGCCTCTTTTCTTTCTTTTCTATTTAACCTTTGATTTCTGGAACTCATTGCAAGTCCATCCGGTTCTCTTACAATGGGTACTCCAATAATTTCCACATCAAGATTTTCGTTTTTCACCATTGTTTCAATCACTTTTAGTTGCTGAAAATCTTTATTGCCAAAATAGGCTCGGTCAGGTTTCACCATATTGATAAGCCTGTAAACTACATCAGCAACACCATCAAAATGGCCAGGCCTGAATTCGCCTTCCATGGTTTTGTCTATGCCCCCAAGGTCTAATTTATGCAATTTACGGGTTGGGTATACATTCTTTTCATGAGGTATAAAAACCACATCAACACCTTCATCCTGCAACATTTTGAGATCATTATCGACAGAACGGGGATATGTTTTAAAATCATTTTTATCATTAAACTGCGTGGGGTTCACAAAGACAGATACAACACATATATCGTTTTCCTGACGAGCCTTTCGTGCCAAAGACAAGTGACCGTTATGCAAAGCACCCATTGTGGGCACAAAACCAACTTTGGCTGAACCTTCTTGCGTTATTTTATTAATGCATTCAACCAGGAAACCCGGATTGTATATTATTTCCATGTCACAAATAATTTTGTTAAAGATACGCTTTTCATGTAAACAGCCAAAACGAAAGAATGCCTTTATTAGCTATTTCATCATATAAACCTAAATTTAAGGTAAACATAAATCCGGCACAAATATATTTCAAAAAAAAAGGAGCCGGGTTAACAGCTCCTTAAAATCATAAAAACAAATCTGACGTTATTTTATAATGACTTGTTGATTTACCGTTCCTGTGGATGATGTTATCTTAATAAAATACATACCTGCAGCATACTTTTCTGTATTCACCTTTATTAAATCGTTGCTGCAATTCTTATGTAACAAACATACACCATCAAGGCTATACAACTTAATATATTTTAAGCCTTCTGCCTCAACAAACAGTGATTCACCAGCAGGATTTGGATAAATGCTTACCCCTTGTTTCTGTACATTAATATCAGTAATGATCACTTCAACGGTATTGGTAACCTGATCACTTCCACATTCATTAAAAACAGTAAGGGTAACAATGTAATCACCCTGTGTAGCATAAGTAAATGACGGATTTTCTTCATTTGATGTCGAAGGCATGATGTCGTTGTCACCAAAATTCCATTCCACAGAATCTGCATTTTCCGACAGGTTAGTAAACTGGACAGTTCCACCACCTATATCTTCCCATTCAAACTCAGCAACAGGCAGCACATCACAATCGGTAATGGAAATAGTATCAATGCCGACCCCTTCATAATCATTGAGAGCAAAACCGCCGGCATCAAAAGCAAACCTTAGCATCGCTGTAGGTTCACCTGCCAACACCGGCATATTATTGTGAACTGTGATCCAGCCACTGGAACTTCCATTCCATGTTGTGGCAAACATTCCGCCATACCAGTTCTCTGCAGCACCTCCGGCAGGTATTGTATCCCATATTTCACCATAATCGGTAGAATATTCCAGTATAAAACCGGCACTCATTGCCTGGGTTTCATAAATAATATCCGCATGAATCACCGGGTTGACCATGCCACTGAAATCAAAACAGGGACTTATCAGATAAGCTACCTCAGATGTATTATGCGGGCCGTCAAGATTGGTAACCCATGCATAATTTCCATCTGAAGCTGTATTAATAAGCGTACCGGCCGGTTCACCAAGCTCCATGCTGCTGTTTTCGCCATCAGCAACCCAACCTGCATTGCCTGATTCGAAACTTTCACCGTACGGAAATACGGTAATTGTTTCACTATGAACAACAGTTTGTTCCAGTGTATCATTGGCTGTATTTTCATCTGTAGCAAGCCCTGTAGCAACTATTACTTCATAAGTATCGATATTTTGCATATCAACCGGGGTTGTAAAAGCAAACATTATATCCTCATCATAAGCAATAACATCGGTAAATGTTTCTGTTTCCCAGCTAGCTCCGTTATCTACGGAATATGATACATCAAATCCAGTCTGGTCAGCAACGCCATAATTTTTCACTAACACTTTTACGCTCTCACTATTACCCAGTCCACATGAACTTGAAGGTGACACCAGGGCAATTGGTGAAACCTCATCTGATGGCAATTCATCAATGTAAATATTATCCACTGCCATACCTTCCACAGCAAGCATTCCTCCGGCAAAAGTAAAACGTATTCTACAATCAGTTTGTCCGGCAAAATCCAGGATATTATAATCTTGTATTACCCAACCGCCACTGGAACCACTCCATGAATTATCCAACACAGTCCAGGTTGCACCGCCATCAATTGACGTTTCCACACTCATATCAGCTCCCAGCATACCCGGTTCATGCCAGATTGCAAAACTAAGGGATACGCCGTCTGTTCCACTAAAATCAAAACAGGGACTTGTGAAGGTAGAACTTTCACTGGCCTGAGCATTGCCTTCAGGATTTGTTCCCGCTATGTAATCACCTTCATAAGCTTCACTTATCGTATTTGTATCCAATGGCATACCACGTGCCCATGAACCGGTTCCCGACCAATAATGGTTTACATCCTCAAACCCTTGTGTGTACGGGAAAGTGCTTATCACCGGCAAATTCACAACAACGGTTTCTGCTGTATCATTGCTTGTATTTCCATCCCCGGAAAGCAAAGTATAAACCTGTATAACATGTTCCCCAGTTCCTGACATATCTGCCGGTGTTGAAAAAGCAAAATCTGCAGTTTCATTATATGCCAATGTATCAGAAAATATCTCAACGTTTTCAGCACCACCATCCACGGTAAATGCCACATCAAAACCGGATATTGAATCTGTACCAAAATTTTTAATTGTACAACTTACGGAGGCCGATGTCAATCCACAATCGGAATTAATGGCATCCACGGATACCACGCCCGCATCATTGGTTGCAATTTGTGTTACAGAAATATCAAAGTTAACGTTTGTCGGATAAGTTTGGACTATCATGTCTTCATCTTCGGAAGAAACAATGATATAATAAGTCGTGCCTGCTGTCAGTGCAACCATGTCTAAATACGGATCTGCAGTTTCTGCATCACTGGAAGCCACACAATTTGTAGCGGGATCAGTGGGGACACCATCCACCACAAACAAGCCTATCGTAGCTCCCATAGACATTGGAGCATCACTGATAATTTCCGTATTGCTGAGTGATATATTAATATTCATATCACTTGCCGGGGTAAATGAAAACACATAATCTTCATTTTCCATGGCATTACTTCCACAAGCATCAGAAGGCCCATAATCATCAAGGGTTCCGGTGGTTGTCAATCCGTTAGCGGAGTATGGTAACGAACCAATCATATCCGGAGATGTGCAATCATTTTGTGAAAAAACAGGAAAAGACAAAATTACCCCGACAAACAGGACTAAACATTTAAGCATCATATTTTTCATGATTTATATATTTTTCTAGTTCAACTTTTAACTGATGTAAATGTATAAATTAGAAATAAATCAGCAAAGTGATTCTCGTTTTTTTTTAAAAATGTGTATTTTCCCCCTCTAAAAAACAAAATGGCAAGGTTACAAGTAAAACTACATACACAACTAAATTTATGGAAATCTCACAACTTCACACGGGCATAAAAGGCAATTTATCACAAACCATCACAAAAAATGACACTGCATCCTTGTACGGCTCAGGACTTGTTGAAGCGTTTGCTACACCGGCAATGGTAGCGTTCATGGAAAACACATGTTTACAATCTATAGAACCTTATTTGCCTGACACTCACAGCAGCGTTGGAATAAAAATTTCTGTAACACATGAAAAAGCCACCCCTGTGGGCATGTATGTTTACTGTACATCCAGACTTGTGGAGATTGACCGCAAACGACTGGTTTTTGAAGTGGAAGCCAGAGATGAACAAGGCATCATTGGCAAAGGACAACATGAACGATTCATCATAGACAAAGAAAAATTCATAAAAAAACTTCACAGCATGTAACATAATTCTTAACCCAAAAACATGTTAATTTTCTATCTGTATGCTACTTATCAACATTTACGAGGGTATAATAAACCCTATTTCGGTTGTTTTTTTAAATACAGGCAATAATATCTCATAATTATGTTTAAAATTTTACCTTTGTGAAGCGAAAATAAAATAATGTTTAACTTTTATAAATGAATTTGTTATGGCAAAGAAAAATGTGATTATCATTGGAGCTGCCGGAAGGGACTTCCACAACTTTAACACGTATTTCAGGGGTAATAAAGATTACAACGTAGTTGCTTTTACAGCAGCACAGATTCCTGATATTGATGGCAGAAAATATCCGAAAGAACTAGCAGGAGATCTATATCCTGAAGGTATTCCCATCCACGCAGAAGATGAACTTGAAAAGCTGATAAAAGACCTTAATGTTGACGATTGTGTATTTTCATACAGTGATGTCCCTTATCAGCATGTCATGAAAATGAGTGCTCGTGTCAATGCCGCCGGTGCTAACTTTGAACTGCTGGGGCCAAACGACACCATGATAAAAAGCAAAAAACCGGTAGTTGCTGTTGTTGCTACGCGTACAGGATGTGGTAAATCACAAACCAGTCGTAAAGTAATTGAATACCTGATGGGCAAAGGCCTTAAGGTTGTGGCCATACGCCACCCTATGCCTTATGGTGACCTCAATGCACAGAAAGTTCAACGCTATGCAAAAGTGTCTGACCTTGAGAAAAATAAATGTACAATCGAAGAAATGGAAGAATATGAACCTCATGTGGTACGCGGCAATGTAATTTATGCCGGTGTTGATTATGAAGCCATTGTGCGTGAAGCAGAAAATGATCCCAATGGTTGTGATGTCATCCTCTGGGATGGTGGTAACAATGATTTTCCATTTTATAAAACCGATCTTCATATTACTGTAGCTGACCCTCATCGTCCGGGACACGAATTATCATACTATCCTGGTGAAGTAAACCTCCGTATGGCAGATGCCATTATTATCAATAAAATGGATTCTGCACCTCCCGAGGGTATCCAGACAGTACGTGAAAGTATTAATAGCGTCAATCCTAATGCGACAGTTATTGACGGAGCATCTCCAATAAAAGTAGATGATCCTTCCGTAATCAAAGGAAAAAGAGTACTCGTAGTTGAAGACGGTCCAACTCTCACTCATGGGGAAATGAAAATTGGCGCAGGTGTTGTTGCTGCTCAGAAATTCGGATGCAAAGAATTGATTGATCCACGTCCCTACGCTGTTGGCAAACTGGCTGAGACCTTCAAAATTTATCCCAATGTAGGCACATTGTTACCTGCCATGGGTTACAGTCCCCAACAACTGAAAGACCTTGAAACAACAATCAACACAACCGATTGTGATGCTGTTGTTATCGGCACCCCGATTGATCTGAACCGCATCATTGATATCAAAAAACCCAATACACGTGTGTATTATGACCTCCAGGAAATTGGAGAACCTAACCTGGACGGAGTGTTGAGTGAATTTATTCAAAAACATAACCTCAAATAATCAACACTATTCTTAAAACAACAAAAGCCGGAAATTACCCGGCTTTTGTTGATTTATTCCTGGTCGCCCGATTCAATACAGGCTCTTTCTTTCCTGGTAAGCTTGTTTTTCACCAGATCATAAGAATGATCGATCAATTCTATCAAACACTCATCCTGAATGCTTCCATCAATTAAAATATCGTACCAGTGTTTATTATATTTGTTCCCGTAGGGTTTTAAGCGTTTCTCATATCCTGCTTTAATTTTTTTTGCATTATCCCGATAGTGCTTCAAAAATTTGCATTGTCTATGAAAATCGCTGAAAATCTTGATGCGAAAGAATTATTAGAAGTCCAATGTTGTCTGATTAAAAGGAAAATCCTCCGTCACATAAGCTTTGCTGATACAATATGTCCTGAATAATTCAATATGCATTTTATTACACATCATAACTACTCACTGCAAACCTGCCTGTTGCAGACAGGGACGCAAAGTTATAAAAGATTCAGGGCTAAAGCCCATGTTTTCGCTTATTTTGCCTCACCCCGACCTGAAAGTCGGGGTTGCAAGCATCAAATATAATTTCTTATAAGCGATTTAATTTATTTTTCATTTCCATGCCCGCCGCCGCAGGCAGGCAGGTTAGCGCCTTGCCGTTCAGCGGTAACAGGAGGTTACAATTGTATGAGCCTGAATAGTCACTACATATCACGTGCAAGTCTTATACCCCGTGCGTTGCTCCCGTAATTTCTGTATCCTTCAATCCGGTCTGTAAACCGGCAATCATGAGGATCGTTAAACCAGGACCCACCTCGTAACACATGGTAATCTCCTTCGGGCGGTGCATGTGGATTTTTAGGAACACTGAAATTATAGAAATCGGGATCGTATTTATCACTGCATGGTTCCCATACATTGCCAGACATATCATACAAACCAAGTTCATTGGGTAATTTCTGACCAACAGGCTGGGTTTTTCCATTACTATTTTCACCATACCACGCCACTTCATCAATAATATCGCTGCCACTGTATTTATATCCTTTGGACTTCCCCCCCCCCCTGGCAGCAAATTCCCATTCCGCTTCTGTTGGCAATCGATATTCCATATCTGTTACCTGATTCAGGGCATCAATGAAACGCTCTACCCTTGTTTCAATATCTTCGACGGGACAATTATAACACCCGGCATAGTAACTGGGATCATCTCCCATTACAGCAAACCACAACTCCTGTGTCACTTCGTACCTTCCGATGTAAAAATGATCCAAACGCACTTTATGTACAGGGTTTTCGTCATCGTCAGCTTCAGCGGCATTTGAACCCATCATAAACGTTCCTCCCTTCACAGCAACCATTTCAAAACTTACGCCCAACACTTCTTCGACATAATCTTCTCCGGTAAATGCTTCTTGTTCAACTTCAATCTTTTCACCGGAAGGTGTCAACTCCTTGAAAGTATTGCATGAAGGCAATGCAACTAAGACCAACAAAAATATGTAAAACCATATTTTTTGCATAACAGCCATAAAATTAGCGAAAGATATAAAAATTCCACAAGCCTTAAGATATCATCATTACAAAAATGGGAATTTTACATGCTAACTTGTTTTTAATACTTTGGTGGAGGTTATTCCACATACCAACGCCTGCTACGCTCTACAGCCCGTTTCCATTGATTATGCAAAAAATTTCGTTTTGATTCTGACATGTGGGGTATATATGATAACGATGCTGACCAATACCGATTTATATCATCTTCATTACAAATGTCACTTCCCTGAGCCGCCAAAAAGGCAGCGCCTAGGGCTGTTGTTTCAGTAATTTCGGGTTTTATTACTTTAACTCCGGAAATATCAGACAGGAATTGCAAAAAGAATTTGTTTTCACTGACGCCACCATCTACACGCAAATCTACCACTTTTAGATCGGATGTCTTTTGCATAATCTGTATAACATCCTGTACCTGGTAAGCTAAAGATTCCAAGCCGGCACGTACCACATGGGCTTTTCCGGCAGCCTGTGTTAAACCAATGATAGTACCCCGCGCTCCAGGATCCCAGTAAGGTGTGCCCAAGCCTGCAAATGCAGGGACAAAATAGACACCGGCGGTATCCGGTACCGAAGCTGCAATTTCTTCAGATTCCTGGGGGCTGTTAAAGAGTTGTAAATTTTTCTGCATCCATTTTATGGTAGCTCCGGCAAAAAACACGGATCCTTCCAATGCATATGTGAGCTTGCCATTGATTCGCCATGCAACCGTTCGCAACAAACCGTCATCCTGCGTAACCGGACATCGGTTTCCCACATTCATAAGGACAAAAGCCCCTGTACCACAGGTGTTTTTTACCATTCCCGGTTGATGGCAAATCTGACCGTATAAAGCTGATTGCTGATCGCCTGCTATTCCCGTTATTGGGATAGGCACACCGCCAAATATTGATGGTTGGGTTTTGGCAAGTTGCCCGGATGAATCCACAACACGAGGCAACATTGCCCGTGGAACATCAAAATATTCCATTAACTCGTCATCCCAGTCAAGAGTGTGAATATTGAACAACAAGGTACGGGAGGCATTGCTAACATCCGTGATGTGAAACTTCCCCCCACTCAGTTTCCATATCAGCCAGGTATCAATAGTTCCGAATAAATAATCTCCGTTTTCTGCTTTTCCTTTGGCTCCCAGCACATGTTCAAGCAACCACTGCAGCTTTGTCCCTGAAAAGTAGGGATCACTCAAAAGGCCTGTTTTTCGTCGGATAATGTGTGAAATTTCCTGCTTTGCCATGGCATCACATTTTGTTGCCGTCCGCCTGTCCTGCCAGACAATACATGGGTGTACAGGTTTCCCTGTATGTTTATCCCATACTACAAAACTTTCCCGTTGATTTGTAATGCCAATGCCAGCAACCTCTGAGGGTTTTACACCGGTTTTTTGCAATACATCATGTGCTGTTTTCACCTGAGTCTGATATATTTCTTCAGCATCCTGCTCCACCCATGCATCATGGGGATAATGCTGCTCAATTTCCAACTGACTGATGTCCACAATGCTAAATTTGCTATCAAACAAGATGCTCCGGCAACTTGTGGTTCCCTGGTCAAACGCCAATATATAAGCTTGTTCATTCATCACTTTTTATTTTTATGCTTAAAGATAATCATCCTTCAGAAAAAATCAGAGACATTGTTATAGTTTTTATTGATGCGAAAAGCATTTTTTGCAGGCAACTTCAAAACAGGCTCTTACATCGTTATGCATAGCTCCCTGGTTTTCCAATGTTTTTCATATGACAAATATAGGGAATGCCTGCATATTCAATATCTATAATCTGCAATTAAATTTCAAATAGCAGTTATGGAATAATAATCAAAGTTGATTTTTTTGGATTAAATTGATCATCAAAACACACAAAAAGTTGTTATTACCTAAAAATTCCGGCAATAACATAAAAAACATAGCAGCATGTTTATATATTATCAGTCACTCATGTTGTAGCCAACATGAGATCACACTTTACATCTTGATGAGTTTCTGTGTTTTAATATTATCCTGAGATTGCAGTCTAAGATAATATGTCCCCGGGATTAAATGCTCTATATCCCCAATAGTTATCCTCTGACTTTTCGCCGGAATTTCATCTGCATAAACGAGTTTACCAAGCATATCAAAAATTTTAATGTGATATGTTTGTTTGGTCGGTTCATTAAAAATGATATAAAGGTTTTCTTTGAAAGGATTCGGGGTAATGTAAAATTCCCCCATATCCTGCAGGCATGAAACAAACACCACTTTTGACCAACTGATTATGCCATCAAAATCAGTTTGTTTAAGTTTGTAATACAACTGATTATTTTCCGGATTTTCGTCTATATAAGTATACTCATGCACCAGTATGCTTGTACCTTGTCCCGGAACTTTTGCGATGGGTTTTAAGCTTTCCGGGCTGGTACTGCGGTAAATGGTAAAGAAATCGTTGTTTGTTTCTGAAGCTGTTGTCCAGGAAACGACAGCATTTCCATTATGACAATTAATAGTAAAACGGACCAGTTCAATGGGGAGCGGCGTTCCTTTTGTTTTGCCAATGGCAAATTCAGAAAATGCCGACAGGTCGTTTCTTGCTGCATAGCCATCTGCAACCACTCTGCCGGGTCCTCCGTTTGCATTAAGGGTACCGTCAACAGCAGACCATTCAGATGCAGATGTTGATACATCAGGTCGTTTCAAATGCCCGAAACAATTGTCTTCAAGCCCTGCAAATGCTTCAGTTCCTCCACCATCATCAAACCACAAATGCACAGAATACAACCCTGATCCTGGCTGCACATCCGGAGTAATTTTCCAAATACCTTCATCAGCAACTGAAGTGTAAGGGGTGCCAAAATCCTGGGCTATATCAGGATCTAGAGAACCTGTATTATCAAATGGTGTGATAAAGCTAGCGTCCAGGTATGTTAATCCCGTCATGTTATTATTAATGATCTCAGCAAGCCGGTATGCAGTTGAAGTTCCCACAGGAAAACCATACGTACCGGTATTGCTGGCAACATGTCTTCTTAAATTGCCAAACACATAAGCACCTGAATTTCCGTTGTTAACTGCCGGGGGGTCTGCATTCAACACTTCAACCATATTGGCACCAGTGGTAATAATGCCTTCGGTTAGTGTAAGGTTGCTTTGAATGGTCATATTGTCAGATAAAGTAAGGCCATCTCCGGTGTTGTTTACAACCACATTGCTAAAACTGCTACCACCAGACTGAACAGACTGCAGCGATGATCCTTCAAAGGTGATTGTTCCTCCATTTTGCGTAAAGGTATTGTTGTTTTTCCAGAAACCCGATACATTCAGGTTGGAATTGCTGCCCGCTTCATTCAGCACTCCATCAATGGTAATGTCATGGCATCTATACACCACTCCATCATCCGGGATAATACAATCAACAGCTACATTCTGAATGATGACATCATCAGTTGTTAATTGTGGGTATTCAGGTGTAGTTGCTCTGCACCAGTTTTTACCATTTTCCCAATAGGTGTTGATATTTCCATACCAGTAGTAAGTATTTCCTGTTTCTGTTGTACTGGTAATCTCAACGGTATTGGGATTGGGATCATAAATAGCGGTACATCCGTCATTGCTATTATCCACAATCGTAGCCACATAATATGAGCCCGTTTCTAATCCGGTAACTGTTTCACCGGTTTGGCTGTTGCTCCATGTAAATGAATAATTTGGTCCTACACCGTTTGTTACACTTTCAACAGTTACTGTTCCATCAGTGCCATAACAGGTAGCAGGAGTAAAAGAATAAGTTACATCCATTTTATCCGGCTCTGTAACAGTAACACTTTCAGATGCTGTACACCCGGTTGCTGTTTCTGTTATGGTAACAGTATAATTTCCTTCTGTTAAATTTGTTGCTGTCTGGGTTGTTTGTTCCGGTGTGGTATTCCAGGCAAAGGAAAAATCCGAGGCATCACCCGGGGAAACCAGTGGGGTAGATTCTCCATTTGTGCTTTCATAGCAGGAAATATCAGTTACCGTTCCTGGAGTAGTAACATCAATGGTTACATCATGCTCATATATAACAACTTCATCAGAATAAGACGCATCAGGACATAACGGATTACTTCCTGTATTAGAAACTGTTACAGTATAAGTAGTAGTAGTTGTTGGATTCGCGACAGGATTCTGAATATTAGGATCATCCAAGCCTGTGGCAGGTAACCATGAATATGTTGCCCCAACACCTCCTCCACTTACATTCAATTGGACATCTCCGGTATTACATATATCGGGACCGGCATCAACTGCAGCAATTCCCTCAAGTGGAGTAATTGAATAATCGCACACGTCACCTGCATAT
>JAQIDD010000281.1 GCA_027858215.1 Candidatus Delongbacteria bacterium
AATCACGACCTGAACGAACACCACACCAATCAGCAGCGTAAGTCAAATCTTTGTTTGTCAAATTAATGACAAAACCGCCGGCATTTTTGATGAGTGGATGTGAATGCCTTTCTTTTCGCACAGAAACATAGCACATCGGGGGATCTGAATTGACAATGCCCGTCCACGCTATGGTGATGATGTTGTATTCATCCGGGGTTTTACCACAACTTACCATAACAGCAGGCAATGGATACAACATGGTACCGGGCTTCCAGGAAATGCGTTCTTTCATAAAGGGTGTCTTTATTTGACAAAGATAAATAAAATATTGCCGGATAAAGGGGAATTGATGTTTTTCAACCATCAACTTTCTATAGATATCAGGAGTTTAGCGAATAAACATTAAGGCCTTTCCCCCGGGACTATATTTTATCCACTTTAACTATCATCCGCGAAAAACGCTTAAATTTATAAAACAATAGTCATTCACGTATCTTGCATTGCTTTCGCCAAATGATGGCGAGTTTTGCATTCAAGGCAAAACAACCTAAAAGCATCACCCCCTGGATTAAAATTGTCAGAATAAAGAGAAATATTAGCATAATTCAGGAACTCTCTGTTTCTGGAATTGAAGCAAAGGAAAAAGATGAAAAAGGTTTTTATACGCTTAATGTTGATAAGATGCAGGAAAGGTAAGATACTGGTATTTTTCCTTGATAAAATTAAAATTAGTGATGAAATGCAATGAGTATGTAAGGGTATTAGAGAATCAGGAGCACGTATATAGAATAAATTTGGTACAATTTTATCTCACAGCCACATGAAAATCTGTGGATTATCGGTGTATTTTTTCAAATCGCTGACAAAAATGATGGCAAAAAGGTCAATCACTGGCAACACACCGATACCGCCGCCAAGGGTAACAGCATATACAACAGGAATCCAGGGTTTGGTGCCGAGATAAATGCGGTGTCCGCCCAGGGGGCCTGCCAGAAGGTCTGCTGCAATGGCGATTAGCTTGCTGCGTTTTTTTTGTTCTGTTGTGGTGTCATTGTGGTGGATGAGAATGCGATAATGCCCAAAACGTATGGTGTCGGTCATTTCAAAATCAGGTGTGCCCGTATAGGATGAGATGTTGGTGGCATCTGCGGGTTTTATCATCGCAGCCATCAAAAGCAATATGAAAAAACAAAGCTGTTTCATTACAAGTTGTGGTTACGAATCCCGTGACGGATAATGTTTTGTACCACCCCGGTTGCTGTAATTTCATTGAGCAAATCAACAGTTGCTGCATCGTGGGCATCAGAGCCCAGAAAATCCACCCATCCTTTTTTAGCCAGCATCTCAAATGTGATTTTAGGGCCGGGGCCATATAAACCATAGATTGATGGCAAATTGGCCTGGAACAAAAATTCCTCCTCACGCAACCGCTCATATATGCTGACATTGCCATTCAAGTATTCATAACGTTCAGGATGTGCCAGCACCGGTATGTACCCGGCATTTTTGATTTCTTTCACAATGATATCCGTGCCAACGGGTGGCATCAAAAAGCTAAACTCACACAGCAGGTAGTTGTCTCCAAAGCTGAGAACGTCATTTTTTTCCAGCAGGGTAAGCAGGTGTTCATCGGCGTAGTATTCTGCGGCTATTTCCACAGGAAAACTGATGTTTTCCTTTTCCATAGCTTCAAGGAGGATATCCCTGGCATGCATGATGTCATTGGTTGAGTTGAGGTAGCGCTGGCTGTGTACGTGTGGTGTTGTGATGATTTTAGTGTATCCCTGTGCCTGAAAAGCACGCACCATATCCAGGCTTTCTTCCACTGTTTGAGCGCCGTCGTCAATGCCGGGCAACAGGTGAGAATGCATGTCTTTCAGTAATGGAATGACAGGGTGGTGTTGCTTTTTACGTTTTGAAAACAAGGCCATACATCATCGATTTTCATACATGGTTTTGTAATATTTCTGATAATCTCCGGTAAGCACATTGTCCATCCAGCCTTGATTGTTCAGGTACCAGTCAACGGTTTTTTTCAGGCCTTCTTCAAAATCCAGCGATGGTTGCCAGCCCAGTTCTTTGGCAATTTTAGATGAATCAATAGCATAACGTTTGTCATGCCCGGCACGGTCCTTCACAAACGTAATGAGGTTTTCTGAAGTCCCTGGTTCACGCTTAAGTTTATCATCCATGATCTTGCAAAGCAAGCGTATTAAATCAATGTTTGTCCATTCATTGTTTCCGCCAATGTTGTATGTTTCCCCTTTTTTGCCGTTGAAATAAATGGTTTCAATGGCATCGGCATGGTCTTCAACATACAACCAGTCACGCACGTTTTCTCCTTTCCCATAAATGGGAATGGGTTTCATGTTTTTAATGTTGTTGATGGCCAGGGGAAGCAATTTTTCAGGAAACTGATTGGGGCCGTAATTGTTTGAGCAATTGCTGATTACCACCGGCATCCCATACGTATTATAATAGGCCCTTACTAGGTGGTCTGAGCTGGCCTTTGATGCTGAATAAGGAGATTTGGGATCATAAGGGGTGTTTTCAGTAAATAAACCTGTATCGCCTAGTGAACCATATACTTCATCAGTAGAGATGTGGTAAAAGCATTTGTCTGAAAAATCATCTGCCCAGGCTGCTTTGGCGTGATTGAGAAGAACCACTGTACCAACAATGTTAGTACGTATAAATTCCATAGGATTGGAAATGCTTCTGTCAACATGAGATTCGGCAGCTAAATGGATGACGCCTTCAAAATCATATTTCTCAAATAAAGATGATACGGTTTTTTCATCAGCAATATCTCCTTTTTCAAAGCGATAATTCTTTTTATTGGTGATGTCAGTAAGGTTTTCCGGATTTCCTGCGTAGGTGAGTTTATCAAAGTTGACAATGAGTTTGTCTGGATGATTGTTCACCATGCGCCGGACAACATGTGAGCCAATAAAGCCGGCTCCTCCTGTAATTAGAATTGCATTTGTCATAAATTGTATGTGTTAAATAATTTTGACATTGAAAATGTACAATTACTCATCATAAATTTCGTTGTTTCTTTTCCCACTTCCAGGCAGACCGGATGGTCTCATCAAGGCTGGCATGTGCTTTCCAGCCCAGTATTTTATTAGCTTTGGTAGTATCCGCATATACTACAGGCACATCACCCGGACGCCTTTCAGCAAAGGCGTAATTCAATGTGTTTTCTGAAACACGCTCAAAGCTTTTGACCATGTCAAGGACAGATATCCCTTTGCCTGTTCCGAGGTTAAAATATTCATAGTTGCTTTCCTGTTTTTGATTCAGCATACGTTCAACAGCTATAACATGGGCACGTGCCAGATCAACCACATTTATGTAATCGCGGATGCAGGTGCCATCATGAGTGTTGTAGTCGGTTCCGAAAATTTTTAATGTTTTGCGGATGCCAAACGCTGTTTGTGTGATGAAAGGCATAAGGTTATTGGGGATGCCTTGTGGTTGTTCTCCGATATAAGCGGACGGATGAGCCCCTATGGGATTGAAGTACCGGAGGCTGATGCATGCATAGCTATTATCAGCACGGCATACATCCATCAGTATTTCTTCAGCAATGCGTTTTGTGTTGCCATAAGGTGAAAGCGCCGGTTTAAAGGGTGCAGATTCATCAACAGGCAAATGATCCGGATTTCCATACACAGTACAGGATGAACTGAACACAACTTGTTTGTTTTTTACCAATGGTAATAAATCCAGCAGGTTCATCAACGAGATGATGTTGTTTTGATAATAGGCGAGGGGCTTTTCATGTGATTCACCAACGGCTTTATATGCCGCAAAATGAATCACAGCTTCTATGTCGGGATGTTCCTGAAAACATGATTTTACAGCAACTTTTTCCTGTAAATTGAATTCATAAAACAACGGTTTTGTGCCTGTGATCTTTTTGATTCCATCCAGTACCCAGGAGTTGCTGTTTGATAAATTATCAATAATGACAACATCATATACGTTTTCAATCAATTCCACTGAAGTGTGCGAACCGATATATCCCAGCCCTC
>JAQIDD010000292.1 GCA_027858215.1 Candidatus Delongbacteria bacterium
TTTACCTTTATAACTTTTTTCTAAAAATTTATTTTTCCGGATACGTTTGTATTTATTAATGAGTGATTGCATGATGAATAGCATTTATGTATTATTAAACTATACTGTTTTTAAATTTATGGCTGCTAACTTACAAAAAATAGTAACCAGTTACATAAAGAGGACTTCAAAAATATGGTTTAACAATGAAAAAGACGGTGTGGGATGCCACTGTATGATGCAACAAGAAAAACCCGGGGCGGGAGCCCCGGGTAAGCCACAACAGAAAAAGCACACTTAGCTCGGGTGGGGTTATTTAAGGTAGGTAAACAATAGATAGGGGGACCACCCGACTAAGCTTCTTAATTGTGTTAACTTTATATGATAATTTAATTTTTTCCATTGCTAATGTATGCCTTTACTGTGTATTTTAGTATGCTAATATAATACTTTGTTTTATTAAATACAAATTAAATTGGTTAACAGAAAGAAAATTAGGATTAACATAAGATATTCATTGACTAATTCATATTATTCTGTGATTGGTTACTTCAAGTCAAGATTTTGGCATATTGTTCGATATACTGAATTATCTCAGATGCCTTATTATATTCAAACCAATGCATGTCATTGTAAGGTTTCAGCCAGTTGATTTGCTTTCGTGCATATTGCCTGGTGTTTTTTCTGATCAGTTGTATGGCAAATTTCTGACATCAAAATTAAGCTTACAGTGAAGGGCTGAATAACAGTTGCATTGGTTCAGGAATCCCAATTTCACCTGCGTGAGGGGGATGAAGAAAAATCATAGATCAATATCGATCCAAAGTATATCCATAAATAGCCACCCAATGGCAAACACTTCCTGCTATAACAAACAAATGCCATATTAAATGACTGTATTTTATTTTTTCCATTTTGAAAAAGAACACACCCAAACCGTAACATGCTGCACCAATGATAATAAGTCCCACTCCCATAGGGTGCATATGTTTGTATAAAGGCATCAGGAATAATACAAAAATAAACCCCATAACCAAATAAGCGATCACATAAAATATATTTACTCCTTTTTCAAATTTATTTGGGATCAGAATTTTCAAAATCACCCCTGTTAAAGCAAAGCCCCACACAATACCAAACATTACCCAACCCCAATCGTTTCTGATAACGACCAACGAAAGTGGCGTATATGTTGCAGCAATGAACAGAAAAATGGCTATTTGGTCAAAATAATGAAAGAAGTTTTTCACCTTAGTTCCGGAACGCAACGAATGGTTCAATGTTGAGGATATGTAAAGTAAAATAAGAAACGCCCCATAAACAGAATAGCTAACAACATGCCATCCGGTGCCATAATGTTTTGCCGAAACAAGCATTAGCACCAGCGCAACGATAGCAAATGCCACACCCAAACCATGAGAAATTGAATTTGCAATCTCCTCTCCTCTTGTGAAACGCTTTTTTGTCATAAATACCTCTACAGCCTTTTATTTAATTGTTTGCATTGCAAAATACAATAATTTATTTGGAACAAAAAAAAATTAAAGGTGCCTAAGCATAAGTTTTAGCTACTCTATGCAGTGATGAAATAAGCAGATTATGCCTTGGCATATTGTTCGATATACTGAATTATCTCAGATGCCTTATTATATTCAAACCATTGCATGGCTTTATACCGCTTCTGCCAGTTGATTTGCTTTCGTGCATATTGCCTGGTGTTTTTTCTGATCAGTTGTATGGCTTGTTCTTTGGATATCTCGTTGTCGAAATAACGAAAGTACTCAGTGTACCCAATGGTTTTTAAAGGAACCAATCCCTTGTGTGGGTATAATTTGCGTGCTTCCTCTTCCAGACCTTGTTCCAGCATGTTGTCGATACGTTTGTCTATATCATGATACAACAATTTTCGGTCTTTATTCAGTCCGATAAGCAGCACATCAAAATCACGTTTTTTACGTGTGCGGGTATGAAAACTGCTGAAAGGCTTTCCAGTGCTCAGGCAAACTTCAAGTGCACGGATAATGCGTTTGTGGTTTTTTTTGTCGATGTTTTTATAACAAACGGGATCAAGGTTTTTGAGTTCAAATCTCAACGGTTCCAGGCCTTCGTTATTGTATCGTTGTGTAAGTGCTTTGCGGATATTCATGTCGGGATCCGGAATCTCGTCAATGCCGTACAGGACAGCATCCAGGTACATGCCTGAACCACCTGTCATAATCACTATGTTGTGTTTTTTGAAAAGCGTTTTCAGCAACCCGGATATATCGTTTTCAAACATGCTGGCATTGTAATAATCATGTATGGATAGTTTCCCGATAAAATGATGGGGGCATTGTGCTAATTCGTTTGGTTCAGGCACAGCGGTTCCGATTTTCATTTCACGGTACATTTGCCGCGAATCACAGGAAATGATTTCTGTGTTGAAATGTTTCGCTAGCTGCAAGCTGGCTGCTGTTTTTCCCGAAGCTGTAGGGCCGCTGATACTTATGAGCAACTTCTTTTTATTGTGCAGCATATCAGATGTCGAGGTCATCTATATTTTCAACACCACCGGAGTTTAATAAGTCATCATCTTCTGCATCCGGGTCAATGCCATAATCGTCCACAATAAGCGCCGGCGGGGCTTTCCCCTCAGACAAAATGCATCGCGGATAATTCAGTTTTGCTTCTTTTGCTGTCATGGTACGTACTTTCACCACTTCAATGAACAACATGCGTACAGAGAAAAAATCAAACAGATACAACAAACGTTGTCCTTTTTTTGTCAGGTATTTTTTTAGCAGGGTATCTTTCATCAGTTCAGGCGCATTTTTGTCATCTTCATCCATACGAACCATGCTGATTTCCTGTAGTTTTTCCCACTTTTTATTGCTGATATAAAAACTGGTCATTTGAGAGTAATCGTAGTCACAGGCTGTTTGTATTCCCAAATGCAAATCGTAAAACCGTTTTTCATCGAGGATATCAATATCTCTTATGAATTTTGAGTTTTCAGAAGATAAAATTCGTAATGTCAGGATTTTCATGTCAGTTTGCTTGTCTTGTTTATCACAAATGTAATAAAAATTTCATAGTATCAATATCATCGGCGTATGTTGTGATGTCTGGATGTTGTGTTTCCCCAAATTTTACAGCATTATCAATGGCGATATTTTCAGCTGCAAAGCATTGAATGTTGTCTTTGTGTTTTTCAAGTTGGCTGAATAAGCTTTTTTCATCATGATAGCGTTCATAATACAAAACCGCTACAGGAGATGCGATATCCGTATGCTCCCTGAGTATTAGAAAATCATTATCAAGAAATGCCTGTTGGTCCATCAACAAAATGGCCTTGTTATACAGATGATTGTTCATGTATTTGTTGTGTTCTGTAAAATACCTGAATGCCTCCATGTTGTCCAGGATGCGTTTTTCATCCATCTCCTGAGGCATGTACAATTTGGAAACATTTCTGCACCCCAGACCGAAATATAAAAACACATCCCTGGCAAGGTGCTGAAGTTGTTCATTGCTTTCAGTCCCATCCAATATGGCTATACCGTTCCGGTTTTTACGGATGATATGAGGGATGTTTTTAAAGTAATAATCAAAATACCTGGCTGTATTGTTACTACCCGTGGCGATAACCGCATTGACATCTGTGAAAAAACCATCAGTTATGGATATTTTCTGTTTTAGTGAAGGCTCATCATCACCCAAAAAATCAACCACAAATTTAACCAGGACCTTGTCTTTAGAAGATGTTTTTATCAATGCCTTATGACCACTGAGCAACACACTAATCATATCGTGCATCCCCACAAGGGGAATGTTTCCTGCCATAACAATACCCACTATTTTGTTTTTGTTTGCAGGCTCCGGATACTCATTCAACCATGTGTTAAGTGTTTCGTAGGTTAATTTTCCGGCCCAGTAATTCAGATTGTGTCTGATGAATTCCGGTGTAAACCATTTATTTTCAGTGTATGCCCTTTCAATAACCTGTTCAAGTTGAGCATTATTGGTGCTTCCCAAAAAATTTCCCAGCTTGATCAGACTTGCTTTTATGTGTTGCATAAATAATTATCAAAGGAATCTTTACAAATTAATTCTCATCAGTATCCTGTAGATTCCCAGGCTTGTTCAATTTCATGCAAGGCATCTTTTGTGTTTAGCACATCTAATCCTGAAGCCAGGGCAATCACCATAATGATAATTATCACTGCAGCAAGACACAAACCAATGATAGCAGTAACGCGCCCGGCTCTCATGTTTTTATATGAGCTGTAGGTATATAGGTCAGGATTTTGCATATATTCCCGTTGCGCTTTGGATGACAAAATCAAAGCAATAATGGCAAGCACTATACTGATAACTCCATAACAGCAACAAAACAAAACCAGCGAAATGATTCCCATGGCCAGTATCCCTCCTGAATTAGGCAGTGGTTGCTGCATTTTTGATGTGGTTGCCTGAACGGAAGATGCTGGCTGTGATTGCTGGCTTGTTGCATTGCTACTCCCTTGATAACCCTCACTTTGCTGATTCCCGCTTGATAGGTGATTGGTTTCCTGAGGTTTTTTTTGTTGATTTGGGTCAAATTCAAATCCCTGTTTGTTGTTTTCAGTTGTCATAAGGTTTATTTTTGTTATTATGAAAAACTAAAGGTATAATTTGTTAAAATTTTAATGATGTATGTAGTCATTATGATAATTACCGTAAATATAAACATAATTTTCAAAACAAGTGCACCATGTTTAAAATTAAACATCAAATGCAAGCCCAAAAAAACCAGGGTTATCAGCATTGGTATTAAACCGGGATAATACTGAATGCTGGCAAAAAGATTTCCTTTGAGCAATTCAATGAATGCGCGTTGCATACCACATCCCGGACAATCCATCCCGGCATATGCTTTGAAAGCACAACTTCCCATGTGATTTTCGAGCCATTCAATCATTGAATTTAAATTTTATAAACAGCGTATCAAAAATAATAAAATATGAGTATCTGGAAGTTTACCTGAGTTAACTTATTGTTAGTGAAATTTCTTATAATCATTTCTTCCTTTTTATTCTCTGCGGTACTTGGCGCTTCTCTGCGTAGCTCTGCGGTATAGTAGGCTGTACCGCAAAGTTTCGCAAAGGAGCAGAGTCCCGCAGAGAAATTATAAACTAGTATTCACAAAAAATTAGGTATTCTTTCGGATACTCATATAATAAAAATAGACAATATTTATTATATTTGTTTCTTGAAAGAAAAGAATTAATAGAAGGCCCCTTAAGTTTGAAGGCAAAAAAAATATTTCAATGCTTGTAGAACACTTGAAATATCGATTACAAAATTTGGTTCCGGTGTATCAACAAAACAAGTACCTGCTGACATTGAGTGGGGGAGCTGATTCCGTTGCCATGTTGCATGCTGCCAATAAACTGGGTTTAAACCTAATCGTAGTGCATTGTCATTTTCATTTGCGTGGCACTGAAGCCGACAGCGATGCCGGTTTTTGTGAAAAATTATCTGCGAATTTGGGCTATCCTTTTTTTATCAAACATTTCGATACAAAAAAGGAAGCAGATAAACGGGGGATATCCATACAAATGGCTGCGCGTGAATTGCGTTATGAGTGGTTTGAAGATGTGGCAAAACAGGAAGCATGTGATAATATTTTGATAGCACATAACCAGGATGATGTGGCAGAAACCCTGTTGATCAATCAAATCCGGGGTTGTGGCATACGCGGATTATCCGGCATCCCGGATAAAAGCGGTAAGGTTATACGGCCGTTTTTGGATGTATCGAGGTTGGAAATACAATATTGGTTGGAAAAATACGGGTACATCTGGCGTGAAGACTCCAGTAACGACAAAACTACTTATTTACGCAATAAAATCCGCCATGACGTGTTGTCTGAGATGGCAAAGATACACCCGGATGTAAAAGCCATCATGTACAGAAATGCCGAACGTGTTCAACGCTCAGTTGCTGTATTTGAAAATTTACTGGACAGGATAAAACGTGAAATATTCACAGAGAAGCAGGATCATATCATTATCAACACACAACATGATACGGTTACCATGGATTTGTTGTATGAACTGCTGCGGGATTATGGCTTTAATTACAATCAGATAAGGGATTTATATGCTTGTCAGGCATCCGGAAAATATGTTCTAACGACAGATTATCAGTTGATTTCTGACAGACATAAATGGATATTGAGAAAAAATACCGGTAATGATAAAGAACAAACGTATTTCATTGAAAATAAAAAGTTTTCATTTGTAACTCCAGTTGTTTTGTATAGTGATGTTGTCGAAAGTATAAATTTTACCATATATTCCAAACAGAACATTGCACAGTTGGATGCGGATAAAATTTCACTGCCAATGGTATTGAGGCA
>JAQIDD010000325.1 GCA_027858215.1 Candidatus Delongbacteria bacterium
CTCCGGAGATTCATTAAAATAATTTGCCAGCATTTTTTGATAAATCTCAAACCGCTGCAATTTTTCTGTGTAGCCTTCGCCTGTTTCTTCTCCCTTAATGTCCGTATGGGTGGGAACAAATGAGGTTATAATAGCAGCATTTTTCAACCCTGCATTTTGAAACAGTTCATAATAACGACAGGCATTGTATATACTGTCTGAAACCAATATGGCATTGCCCTTGCCGTTTTGCAGGCGTTCTTTTTTCTCCATGTCCAGCATCATATCTATTACAATTTTTTCCAGGCGGGATTTGGAACTGAACACTTTTTTCAGTGTGCCCCATTTTTGTTTCAACTCGGCTTTGGCAAAATCAGTAAGCCCACGGGTTTTGAGTTCAAACCATTCGTCAATCTTTTCCACTGAAGTTATTTTTTGTTCAATGTCCCGGGCTTCATAGCGTAAATCCAATATCACCTTATCGTTTACAGCTTCATCAAATTTGTAGGTATGAATGTATCTGCCGAAAACTTCCAGACTGGTTTGTTTGTCTGATTTTAATAAAGGGGTTCCGGTAAACCCGATAAATAATGCCTCGGGTAAAAATTGTTTCATGGCCACGTGCAACTTGCCTGTCTGTGTTCTGTGACATTCGTCCACAAATACATACAGATCGCCTTTGGCTTTAAAGTCGGACGGGACATTGCTGCGCAAATCCTGCACATAGGCATCCATATCTTTTTCATCCACCTCTTCCTTGCCGCCAAATTTGTGAACAAGCGAACACATCAGCAAAGGGGAGCTGTCATTGAGTTTATTCAGCAGATCCTTTCCGCTCTGAGTGCGGTAAATATTTTCCTGAACGCCTTTATAAACTTTTGCGATCTGTTCATCCAACTCCTCCCGGTCGGTAACAATCAGCACCCTGGCGTTGGGATTGGCTTCTCTTAACCATTTGGTGAGCCATACCATGGTCAAACTCTTGCCACTGCCCTGGGTGTGCCAGATGATGCCGCCTTCCCCACGTCTCACAAAATCCTGTGCCGATTTAATGCCGAAATATTGATTGGATCTGGCCAGTTTTTTTTGCCCCCTGTCATAGACAATAAAATCGTGCAGCAATTCTAAAAACCGCTCCTTATTCAGCAGTTCCACCACATTTTTATCCAGGGGATAATCGTATTTAGCAGCCCTGTCACGGATAGGCTGGGTCAGCTCCAGCAAATAGGGATGTTCTTTATTGGATTCAGGACTGACCTCTTTCCATTTTAAAAAATATTTTTCTTTGGTATCAATGGCTGCATGGGTAAGGCCTTCAATGTCATTGCCTGCCATGACATACTGAATGGTGCTGAAAAATGGTTTGATAAAAATATGTTTCTGATTGTCCAGGTTTTGACGGATGCCTTCAGATATGGATACGGTGCTGCGTTTGAGTTCCAACACACCCAGTGCAATACCGTTGACATACAGCACAATATCCGGGCGTTTTTTGTGAAGCCCTTTGATGGTAACTTCCTGGGCAATGGCAAAATCGTTTTCCAAAGGGTTTTGCCAATCAATAAGCCAGACTGTTTCTTTGTTCTGACCTATCTCGGGCTGAACTGTCACACCATAGCGAAGAAGCGAATACACTTCCTTGTTTACATCATACAGCGATTTGCTCTGGTCATTGGCAGTTTTAACAAATGCATACAAGGCTTTTCCTATCAAGTCGGGGCTGTATTTTTTCCGGGTGAGATAAGCGCTTAATATGTCTTCTTCAATGTTGCTGTTTTCTTCCCTGGTTTCCCAATGCCCAAGATAGCGATATTTCAATTCATCTCGAAAGAGGGCAATAACCCTGTTCTGGGTTTCCCGTTCTTTTTTCCCTATCTTACTCATGGTCTGTTGCTCTTATTTTTTGTTGGGCAATTTCAATTGCTTTATGCAATTTTTCCTGCAACAATTTTTTTGGCGGCAATATGGTTAAATAATCCGCGACCCTGATATTGCTTTTATATAGCTGCAATAGTTCAATGTGTTCCTGGTTTTTACCCGTGCATAAAATCAAGCCAATGGGAGTGTTTTCGCCTTCAACCTGTTCGTATTTTTCAAGATAGCGCAGATACAACTCCATCTGTCCCTTGTATGCGGCTTCAAATTCACCAATTTTCAGATCAATCGCTACCAGGCATTTTAACCTTCGGTGATAAAACAAAAGGTCAATGTAATAATCCCGGTTATCAATTGTAATGCGTTTTTGCCGCGCCATAAATGCGAAATCACTGCCCAGTTCTATAATAAAGCGTTGTAGTTCAACGATGATGGAGGTTTCCAAATCTTTTTCAGAATGGGTATCGGACAAACCTAAAAAATCAAGGAAATAAGGGTCTCTAAACACTAATTCAGGACTGAGTTTTTGTTCGGTTTTCAACAATTCCAAATCATTTTTTATGGTTTGTTCGGGCTTTTTGCTGATGGCGGTGCGTTCATAGAGCATGGATTTAATGCGGCCCTGCAATAGTCTCGATGACCATTTTTCCATCTTGCACATTTCAATATAAAAATCGCGTTTTAACTCATCCTCCATTGAGATAATGAGCCTCAAATGCGTCCAGCTCAATTGTGAACGCAGTGCGTGCACAATTTCAATGTCCGGGAAAATATCAGCCATGCGGATACAATGGTGCAGCTGCCTTTTGCTCCACCCTTTTCCATATTCCCATGTTAATTGTTCCGACAGACCGGCAATCAGTTTTTTCCCATATTCGGCTCTTTCATTCCCTATGATTTCTGTTTTTATTCGTTTGCCGATATGCCAGTACAATAAAGTGATTTCTGCATTTACGGCCAATGCTGCATTTTGCCGACTCTGTTCAATCAGCTTTTTTATGTCCGTAGCAATGGGCTGAATATTGTTTATTTCCCGACTCATATCAACCTGATCCTCCCGGTTAATAAATTCTGCATCATGCCCTGCTTTATCATTTTATATTTTATCAATTTCTTTTCCACGGCATTTATTTCTGTATC
>JAQIDD010000025.1 GCA_027858215.1 Candidatus Delongbacteria bacterium
AAATAAAACAAAACCACCGGCGTTGTTGTTAATGACAATTATTAACAATAAATTTAAACAGATTACTATAAACTGTTCTATATTTGTAAAAAAGTAAATCATGAAACAGATTATCGGTACTTTAGTACTGATTATAGCTGGCATTACCGGCTACGCACAAAAACATACCATCAGCGGATACATCCGTGATATGGATACCGGGGAAGAATTGATCGGGGCAAACATGATCGTAAAAAATGCTTCGCTGGGTGCCACAAGCAACGCCTATGGATTTTACAGCCTCACCTTACCAGATGGGACATACACTATTACATACAGTTTCATTGGGTATAAAGAAAAAACAAAAACACTCAATATTACCGAAGACAAAAGAATAAACATTGAGCTCAAACCCACAGCTTATCAAACGGAAGAAGTGGTTATTGAAAGTGAACGTTCCGATGCCAATGTTAACAGCAGCAGAATGAGTGTTGAAAAAATTCCGGTTGAAGAAGTAAAAAAACTCCCTGCATTCATGGGAGAAGTGGATGTCATGAAAACCATACAATTGCTACCGGGAGTACAGGCTGCAGGCGAAGGCAATACGGGATTTTATGTGCGGGGCGGCGGACCAGACCAAAATCTCATCATTTTAGATGAGGCAACGATATATAATGCATCCCATTTGTTTGGATTTTTCTCGGTTTTTAATGCTGATGCCATAAAAGGTTTTGAATTGTACAAAGGGGGTATGCCAGCCCGCTATGGTGGTAGAATTTCCTCTGTCATGGATATCAAAATGAAAAATGGCAACATGAAACAGTATGACTTTGAAGGGGGCATCGGAACCATTGCTGCCAGGCTCACTGCGCAGGGACCAATTCAAAAAGACAAAGCATCTTTTCTTATCTCCGGGCGCCGTACTTACATTGACGTCCTGGTAAAGCCGTTCATTAACAAAGACTCCCCTTTTAAAGGATCAGGCTATTATTTTTACGATGGCAACCTGAAACTCAATTATAAATTTTCGGATAGCGACAGGCTTTATTTATCAGCATATTATGGGGAGGATGTGTTTAATTTTTCCAGTACAGAAGGAGATTTTAACATTAAAATCCCATGGGGAAATGGCGTTGGAAGCCTGCGTTGGAATCACCTTTTCTCAAACAAATTTTTTGTAAACACCACTGCCCTCTTTTCTGATTACAAATTCAAAACCGACGTAGCTTTTGGTACTGGCGGCGACAATGAATTCAGACTGATCCAAAGTTCAGGCATCAGGGATTACCAATTTAAACAGGATTATACGTATATGCCCGGTCCGCTGCATACATTGCGTTTTGGACTTGATTACACAAATCATACGTTTACCCCAAACACATTAAACATAGAACAAGGAGAACAAGTCATTGATTTGGGAAAATCAGAAAAGCAATTTGCCCACGAGGGCGCTGTTTACATTGGTGATAATTATATTGTGAATGAAGCACTTACTATTTATGCCGGTATCAGGGCAAGCACATTTTTACAAACCGGGCCGTTCACAAGGTATGTTAAAGATGAGTATCTTTTAGACAATGTTGACAGCATCCATTACGACAAATCTGAAATTGTGGCAGATTATTATGCCCTTGAACCACGCCTGAACATAAAATACAGCCTGTCACGAACAAGCTCTTTAAAAGCATCATACATCCGGAACAAACAATACATTCACCTGGCCTCTTTATCAGCCTCCACATTGCCAACTGACCTGTGGGTACCAAGCTCTGATGTAGTAAAACCACAAATTGGGTCTCAATATGCCATTGGTTATTTCCGGAATTTTCTGGATAATATGTTTGAAACCTCTTTACAACTTTATTACAAGGACATGGACAACCTTATTGAATATGCAGACGGTGCATTGCCCATGGATCAGCTTAATGACAACCCCGATAATTATTTTGTGTTTGGAACAGGGCAATCCTATGGTGTAGAATTATTCATTAAAAAGGCTTATGGCTCCCTCAACGGATGGTTGGGATACACATGGTCAAAAACAACGCGGGAATTTGATGCGATCAATGAAGGCAAACCTTTTCCAGCCAAATACGACCGGCGTCATGATCTGTCTTTCACGCTGTCATACGAAATAAATGAAAAACTCACAGCCTCTACGGTTTTTGTGTATGCCACAGGCAACACCACGACATTGCCTGTGGCCCGCTACGTTATCAACGGTGAAATCATTGAAGAATACGGAGACAGAAATTCTTATCGCATGGACCCGTATCACCGCCTTGACCTGAGTTTAACATATCAACACAAAAAAACCAAAAACTGGGAATCATCATGGAATTTTTCTGTGTATAACGTGTATAACCGGAAAAACCCCTATTTCATTTATTTTGATTACGATGGCAATGCCAGCGATGGGACGTTTCAAACCTCAGCGAAACAGGTTTCCCTCTTTCCCATATTGCCTGCAATCACCTGGAATTTTAAATTCTGATGCGCATGAAAACAAAAAAAATACATATACTTTTCCTGATGTTTCCGGTTTTATTGATGATCTGGAACTGTGAAACGGATATCACTGTGGATTTACCCCAACCCGAAGATAAACTCATTGTGGAAGGCAGAATAAATAAAGGGGAACCGGCCATGGTTTTTCTGACACACAACATGGGCTATTTTGATCCGGTTGAAATGCCGGATATTGATTCATCCAGCATGAATTTGTCTGATTATATTGCAGCCCTTGAAGCAAGCATCGGGCTGATTTATGATAGCACGTTGCTGTTAACTGTATCGGATGGGTTATCAACGGACACCCTTAAGGCAGGATTTACATTCACTACATTTCCCTATTTCGGGTATTTTGGCAATGCAATTGAAGGCACACCGGGAAACAATTACAGGTTGGAAATACAATATAAAAATTCATTGTATTGGTCTGAAACAGAAATCATGCAACCTGTGTCGATTGACTCAATCTGGTTTACTTTCCGTGAAGATAATGACAGCCTTGGATTTCTGCATTTTTTATTCGAGGATCCAGCCAATTACCGTAATTTTTATGCCCTGGAATTACAAACCATCGGAGAACATGTTGCATATTTTCCACCATACTTCGGATCTCATATATTTGACGATGAGAGCCTAAACGGAGATACTATCCGATACACACCACTTTCAAAGGCCTATGACAGCAACGATTTTTTCCAGGAAGATTTTGAAAGTGATACTGCGTGGAATGAAGCGGTTTATCACAAATTTGGCGATGAAGTAAACATCAAACTAAGCACCATCAACAAAGCTTTGTTTATTTTTTGGGAATCATATTACAAACACCTTGGCACAGCGGGCAATCCTTTCACCAATCCGGCGGCACTAAAAAGCAACATAGAAGGCGGCAATGCTGATGGCTACTGGGGCGGATACGGATCATCCGTTATCAAGGTTAAAATTGACAGCAGCCTGGTGTTAGATACATTGCCTGAATGACCTTCGCCATTATAAGGTATTTTTTCTTTTATAACCTACTGTTATCTTTGCAACATGGAAACACCGCAAATCATATTCTGGATCATCATTGGCATATTGGTTGCTGATTTTATTGTGGGTAAAATCGTATCCGCAAAAAACTATGCATGGCGTGATAAAAAACCTTCCAAATATCTTTCTGATGTCTATGATGACGATAAATACAACACATTTCAGGCCTACAGCAAGGCTAATTACAAAATAGGCACCCTGACATCTTCATTGATGTTTATCCTTACCCTGGCTGTCTTCTTTTGGGAAGGTTTTGCATGGCTAGATCAGTTTTTAAGTCAGTATATTGAGTCAAAAATATGGCTGAGCATTGCTTTTTTTGCTGCTATTGCAGTCGTAACAGGCATAATATCTCTGCCGTTTTCCATTTACGATACGTTTGTGATTGAAGAACGATTTGGTTTCAACAAAACAACACCCCGCACTTTTATTTTTGATATGCTGAAAAACCTGTTGTTATCAGTTGTTATCGGCGGCGTTCTTTTGTTTTTGATTTTACAGATATATTATGCTACCCAAACGTGGTTTTGGTTGTTGGCCTGGATTATCATAAGCCTGTTTTCGATTTTTATGGCGGAATTTTACTCCACATTGATTGTACCATTGTTCAACAAACAAAAACCATTGGAGGAAGGGGAGTTAAAAGAAAAAATATCGGAATTTGCCAGACGAGCAGGCTTTCAACTTGACAACGTGTATGTGATTGACAATTCAAAACGCTCAACAAGAGCCAATGCCTACTTTACAGGGCTGGGCAAAAAGAAACGCATTGTGCTTTTCGACACCCTTATCAATGATTTTACCCCGGACGAAATCGTAGGTGTACTGGCTCATGAGATTGGACATTACAAAAAACATCACATTCATAAAAGTCTGGTATTATCCCTTTTAAACACAGGCTTTGTTTTGTTTTTGTTTGGATTGTTTGTCGGGCGGGATGCATTCAGTCAGGCATTGGGAGCCGAAGAAGCCAAATTTCACCTGGGAGCCATTGTTTTTATGGTATTGTACTCTCCGGTATCTACAGCTACTGGCATGCTTATGAATAAACTATCAAGAAATAATGAAGGCGAAGCTGATGATTTTGCCGCACAGCACGGACAAAGTCAGGCCCTGATAAATGCGTTGAAAAAACTCGCCCGTAAAAACTTGTCAAACCTGACTCCTCACCCGTGGCATGTGTTTCTGAATTACTCGCATCCTCCACTGGCAGAAAGGGTAAAACGTTTAAAGGAGAACATCTGAGCATAAATAGATAAGACGGGAGACCGGAGTCGGAAGTCGGAAGTCGGGAGACGGAAGTTGTTTTTCCGTTTATACACATTCCTACTCTCCCAACATAATCAGAGAAAAACATC
>JAQIDD010000127.1 GCA_027858215.1 Candidatus Delongbacteria bacterium
ACATTGGATATGAAGCGGTGAATTTTGAAAACATCAATGGTACAATGATGATGAAAACCAGAACCGGAGCATTTCCCATGTCGGTTTTTGGAGACCATAACGCTCAAAACATCGAAGCAGCCAGACTACTTTGTGCAGAAGCCGGTGTTGATGACAAACATTTTTATATTGCCATACAGGATTTTAAAGGGGCTGCCCGACGCATGCAACTGCTTGCAGAAAATGAAAACACTAGTGTGTATCTGGATTTTGCGCATGCCCCGTCAAAAGTGAAAGCAACTACCAAAGCCATGAAAGCCAGGTATCCCAAACGAAAACTTGTGGCCTGCCTCGAATTGCACACATTCAGCTCCTTGAACCAACAATTTTTACCGCAATATGCAGGAGCCCTGTCTGAGGCAGACCAGGCGTTTGTGTATTTTAATCCAGAGGTAGTCAAACATAAAAATTTACCGGAACTTAACAAGAAATGTGTAAAACAAGCGTTTAATTCGGATATCCTGGTGTTTACTGATACTGACCAAATGATGAAAAAATTGCTGAATGTAGCTGAAAAAAATTGTACTTTGCTTATCATGACGTCGGGCAATCTGGATGGCTGTGATATCCCGTCCCTGGCAAACAAAATAACGGACAAATCAAATTCATGACATGAAATACCTTAAAAAAGCATACTTTACGTGTTGTTTGTTGATTCTATTATCCTTTGTAGCCTGCAACATTCAGGCTCCAATCATAGGAAAACTATCGGGATACCAGATTGAGGAACTGAACATCAGGGAAATCAAACTTAAAATCTGGTTACCCATTGAAAATCCCAATAATATCAAATTTAACATCAGTAATGTGGATTTGGATATTTATGTGAATGGCTTGAAATTGGGAAAAATTACACGGATGGAGAAAGTGCATATTCCCAAAAAATCAAAAAAAATCTATGCCATAAAGCTGGACGTAAAAATGAAAGATCTTGGTGTTTCTGCTCTTTCAGCCTTGAACCAATTAAGGAGTAAACATGTGATGTTAAAAATAGACGGGGATATCACGGTATCTAAGTTTGTCATTATAAAAAAAGTGGAGGTGGATGTTGAAAATAAAGTGGAAATTTGGTAGTTTAGCATGAGATTTGAATTTGTGATGATATGAAGAGATTATTTTTAATATGTTATACGCTTGTGATGTTGATTTTTCAGGGTGCCACGGCACAACAACTTCCTGAAAAAACTTCCGGAACATCCGAAAGTGGCATTGAACCTGAAGAAGTCAGGTATTTCACAAGTGATGTTTTTGATGGAAAAGTTGTGATCAATCAAACCAGTGAACTGGAAAAACTCATTGGCTTACGAATGGCTATTCTAAAGAAGCAAAATGGGGTTAAAGGATACCGGATTAGAATCTTCGCCAGCGTAGGCCGTGGTGCCAGGAAAGATGCCAATCATTTTAGAATTGAATTTGATGCAAAGCATCCCGATTGCAATGCATACCTTGTGTATAACAACCCAAACTGGGAAATCCATGTGGGCGACTATCGTACAAGGTTTGAAGCAAAACATTTCCTTCAAAAAATAAAAGAAGAATATCCCAAAGCATTCATTGTATCATCTGTTGTTGAGTTTCCTGAACTGTAATTATGAAACCTCCATGTATTTGCGTACACATACACAACAATATAATAACCTGCTACATAGAGGTTCCATCATACCTTAAAAAATCAATTATTATATGATGAAACATTCCGTTGCCACGTTGAAAAACATTGCATTCGAGATAAGAAAAGATGTGCTTATATCTTTACATGAAGCCGGTTCAGGACACCTGGGGGCTTCGCTTGGCTTGAGTGACATATTTACTACCTTGTATTTTGTTTTTCTCAAGCACAATCCCAAACAACCCGATTGGCCTGAAAGAGACCGCCTGGTTGTTTCCATCGGACACGTTGCTCCGGCTTTGTATGCCAGCCTGGCTCATGCAGGGTATTTTGACAGGCAGGAATTGATGACTCTCAGAAAACTTGGGTCTATGCTACAGGGACATCCGGCAACAGCTCACAACGTTCCCGGCCTTGAAACAACTGCCGGATCACTTGGGCAGGGCTTATCCATAGCCGTGGGCATGGCTTTGTCAGATAAAATGGATTACAAAAACAGGCGTGTCGTCAGTATTCATGGTGATGGAGAATTGCAGGAAGGAAGCATCTGGGAGGCTGCCATGAGCGCCGGACATTACAAATTGAATAATTTAATTGCCATTGTTGACCGAAATAGAGTACAGATTGATGGAAAAACCGAAAAAGTAATGCGTCTGGAACCATTAAAATCCAAATGGGAAAGCTTCAACTGGTATGTGCTGGAATGCAATGGTAACAATATTCCCGACATCATTAACACACTTGAAAAAGCAAATGAAGTCAGAAATAAACCTATTGTCATACTGGCAAATACTAAAATGGGAGCAGGTGTAAAAAGCATAGAAAAAGACCATACCTGGCATGGCAAACCACCACAAAATCAAGAACAACTCAATCAATTTCTAAACGAACTTGAAGAAGCATTTAACGTACAAAACGGGTAATATCCCTATCCTGGTTGTCATTAGTAACATCAAGAATGTACATACCACGGTGTGGAATATACACCTCCAGACGTTGTTTTGCAACAGCATCAAAATCCAGGTTGGCAATAAGTTGCCCGGTTAAATCATACACCCGGATTGTTCCCTTGCCTGGTACGCATTGTTCAATATCAATTTTAACATTTCCATCAGCATTCACGCTTGTCCTGATGTCAATATCATCTGTGCTTTCAACACTGATATAATTCCCACTGCCAACAACAAATTCCGCCAGAACAGGCAAATGATCACTGGCATTGTACAATGCTTCTATTACATTTGCCGGAGCTGAATTGTTTGTCCCGTAATTCACAGCATCGTTATAGTGATTTCCGTCCTGACCCAATGTTTTATAGCTTTCCGGAAGGTATTGCATATCGTTGTCCCCGGCTATAATATCGTCTGAAACAAATATAAAATCAAAACGATCATCAAGCCCCCCGTATGACGGACATTCAGTCTCCACAGAATGCGTTGACTGTGTATGGTAATCCCGGTAAGAATAATTATTATGCCATGGCCCTATCTGATCCACAGGATCGGTAAACTGTACATTGCCGGCAGCAGGATTTATGAGGTATTGGAATCCGGTTTCATCGGAAGTATAAAAATTCATGTCTCCCGAAAAAATCCAGTTTGTTTTATCAGAATAGCCTGATAAAAAATCCATGAAATCAGAAATCATATTTGCCCTTATCTGTGCTTCTGAATCTCCTTCACCTGCTTTTAAATGAGTTACTGCTACATGAAATTCCACAGGTTCATTTGTGCTCAGCGTTCGCATTTTATAAATGTTGATATCGCGCAGGCCCGTGGGTACCGACAGTTGTGAAAGTAATTCAAGCGCCCGGCTGTCATAATACATCATGTTTATGAGATTGCTCCCGTCATTGTTAAGTATGGAAGCTACGTTATAATAATTTCTCCCGTTAACATTCAATGCGTTCCCGATAAGATGGCCAACAGCGTACTGATTGCTGCCCATTTCATTCACCGTAAAGATATCGGGTAAGGTTTGGTCAATGATATCGGCAATATAATCGGCTTTTGTGTCAATGTTATTGTTGGTAGTGTTACACCAGGATGTGGTTTCTCCATAAAACAGCAAATTATACTGCATCATCCTGATGGTATCCTGTGCTTGCACTGTGTTGAAGAAAAGTGAAAACAGAAGGATAAAAAATACATTCTTTAACATAACGTTGTTATTGTTGATTATTCAAACCATGTGATTCCTTGATAACGTATTTGTTCAGCTTTTGGAACAACAATTTGAATCAAGAAGTTGCGGTGCAAGATAGAATTTTTTTTCGAATCGACACATACAAAAACAATACGGCTGGTTCAGATGTGCTTTTTTATCGAAGAAACTTTGTTGAGAAATAAGCAATACGGAATATAAGAATCTTAATCTCAAAAACTAAGCTGTGTTGAAATATTTTTGATAAATTAAGAGTATAAAAACATGAATTACTCAACATAATTTTTATTTTTATACTCCAGCAAAACAATTTATTTATATGCGTAATTTTACACACCTTCATGTTCACTCCGAGTATTCTGTACTTGACGGATTAGCTAAGACACAAGAACTTGTGAACATAGCAAAGGAAGATGGCATGACAGCCCTTGCCCTTACAGACCACGGAACAATGTTCGGAGTAAAGGAGTTATATGACAATTGCCGCAAAGCAGGCATCAAGCCCATACTTGGATGTGAAGTTTATGTAGCTCCCCGCGGACGGTTACGCAAAGAAAGTAAAGAAGACCGGGCTGGATATCACCTGATTTTACTCGCAAAAAACCTCACCGGATATCGAAATTTGTTAAAGCTATCAACATTATCAAGCAAGGAAGGTTTTTATTATAAGCCCCGCATAGACAATGAGTTACTCAAACAGTATCACGAGGGGCTTATTGTTAATTCTGCATGCCTGGGCGGAGAAATTCCTCAACATATCTTACACAACCGGATGGATGAAGCATCACAGCGGATAGAATGGTTTAAAAACCTGTTTGGCGATGACTTTTATTTGGAACTGATGCGGCATAAAACCGATGATCCCAAAATGAAAGCAGAAACCTACGACAGACAGGTTG
>JAQIDD010000133.1 GCA_027858215.1 Candidatus Delongbacteria bacterium
CGATACCAAAGAGTATCCTCCGAAAGAAATTCAAGCGAGGATATCCAGGGCAAAAAACAACCTGATGACTTTCCAGGCCTATAAAAATGACACTGAACTCATCAAAGAAGACAGAAAAAGGCACCGGGGTGAATTTTACCGGATTTATGAACGGTATGCCATAACATGCAAGAAAAACAATGTCATGGACTTTGATGATTTGTTGTTGTTTATCAATATTTAATTTAAAAAATTCCCTGAAACCCTTGCTAAATATCAACAAAAATTCAAATACATCCTGGTAGATGAATACCAGGACACCAATTTTGCGCAGTATCTGATTTTAAAAAACCTGGCAAAACAGCATAAAAACATATGTGTTGTGGGTGATGATTCTCAAAGCATTTATGCTTTCAGAGGGGCGAAAATTGAAAACATATTAAATTTTCAAAAAGATTACCCCGGTTGCAAAATGATAAAACTGGAGCGCAATTACAGATCAACGCAGACCATTGTTAATGCAGCAAATTCACTTATTGCAAAAAATACAATGCGCATTAAAAAAAGTGTGTTTTCAAAAAACGCTGCCGGGAATAAAATTATGTTGACACGTACCGAAAATGATACTGATGAAGCCTTTTATATTGCTGATGAGATTGTAGCGACACAAAAAGATCTAAATATCAACCTGGACGAGATTGCTGTTTTGTATCGTACCAATGCCCAGTCAAGGCAAATTGAAGAAGCCATGCGAAAAAGTAACATCCCGCACAGGATATACGCCGGATTATCATTTTATCAGCGTAAAGAGATCAAAGACATTGTAGCCTATTTCCGTTTTGTTGTAAACACCAGTGATGAAGAAGCACTTTTGCGTATCATTAATTACCCCTCCCGGAAGATAGGTGAAAAGACCATCGAAAAACTTCAGCAGTTTGCCAATGCTAAAAACCACAACCTCTGGCAAACCATCCGGGACATTCACAATCCGGAAATCCCTCTCAACACACCTACCAAACAACGCATTGCTAAATTTGCTGATTTGATAGATCAATTAAAAAAGACAGGGGATGAAACTGACGCGTTTAACATGGGTGAAATGATCATCAAACGCTCCGGTATTTTTGCGGAATTGAAAGCCGATAAATCTGTTGAAGGGACAAGCCGGTTTCAAAACATGCAGGAGCTCCTGAACAGCATTCAGGAATACATTGACAAGAAACAAATAGAAAAACCAAATGTGTTTATTTCACTTTCGGATTACCTGGAAAATATCGCCCTGTTGTCCACCCAGGATACCGGTGACGATGATGATAATGAGCCAAAAGTAAATCTGATGACCATACATGCAGCCAAGGGGCTTGAGTTTGATGTTGTTTTTATTGCAGGTGCTGAAGAAGGCTTGTTTCCCGGTATTATGGCGACATTTTATGCCAATGACCTGGAAGAAGAAAGACGCCTGTTTTATGTTGCGATGACGCGTCCCCGAAAAAAACTGGTTATCACCAGCGCCTCCATGAGGTATAAGTTTGGGGATGTTACATTTCCTGAACCCAGCCGGTTTATTAAAGATATTGATCCACAGTTTACCGAAGAGCTTATGAATGAAGATGACAGCAAAGATCCTTTTGATACAATGTTTGAAGAAAAAGGGTTTGATAAGCCATCGCATAAACCTGTTTCAAACTTTTCCACAAAGCAAAAGAAAAAAGCACCTCCGCCAAAGAGTAAAGCTCCTTTCAACGCTAGTAAACTCAGCAGACTTTCTGATGTCAAACAGCGTGCCGGCACAGAAAATATCACAGGGGCAGCGGATATTCAGCCGGGACAACATGTGCGGCACGACCGGTTTGGGAATGGAATGGTGGATTCTGTAGAAGATCAGGGTGGCGATCGCAAAGCAATTGTCAATTTTGAAAAAGGAGGAAAGAAAACCTTGCTGCTCAAGTATGCACGGCTTAAAATACTATCGTAATAAATAAACTTGGCTGACATGAATAAAAAGATTATTTTTGCATAAATTATATACACTTATGGATTACAATACCAAACGACCTGATTTAGTTTTGCCTGAATATGGCAGACATATACACAAAATGGTAGATTACCTGAAAACTATTCATGACAGGGGCCTCAGAAATCAAATGGCAAAAACCCTGATAGAAATCATGGGAAATATGAATCCTCATTTGCGGGATGTGCCTGATTTTAAGCATAAATTATGGGATCACCTTGCCATTATGTCCGATTTCGACCTGGATATTGACTGGCCATATCCGTTGCCCGACAGGGAAGAAAGAAACAAGCCCCCGGATATGCTTGCCTATTCTGACAGTGATTTCGGTTTTAAACATTATGGTAAAAATTTGCAGCACATGCTTGATGTCCTGAGTGAATATGATGAGGACACACAGCTAATGCTTTTAAAGCAACTTGCCAACCACATGAAAAAATCATATGTAAACTGGAAGAAAGAAAGCGTAAATGATGATGTCATTTTCGATGATATTGAAAAAATTACCGGCGGTAAAATCAAAATTCCACGTGATAAAGTAACGCTTGCTGAAGTCAAACAACCGAAACCAACGCAAAATAAATTTCAAAATAAAAACTACAAAAGAAGGAAAAAAAGCAAAAGATATTAATAAAAAAGTGTCCATTTATAATGTCCGAATGACCTGACTGACAAAAACAACAAATGACAAAACGTGTCCGGCGAAGACTGATTTCCAACCTCAAAATTCCATCCCTGCCAGTCCCTGTCTGCCGACAGGCAGGCGTCAGGATGCCGGCGTAACTTTAGCGGAGACGAATAAGTACCAAATGCACAAAATCCAGTAACGAGAACCAATCATGAATTATAACCGTCTTCGCCGCCTGCCAGCCATGTATAGATTATACCGGAAGGCTGGCTGAAACAAGTTCCCGAAACAAGTTTTGGACAAGTTTTGAGTTTTAACGCTTGTGTTTTGGAATTTATTTATAATTTGGTGCTTGTGTTTTAGAGTTTTATCGTATTTGGTATTTCGATTATCAATATGTTAACATTATAGCTCAGACACTTGGATTTACAAACAAACACGAATAAAAATGGGTAGTTTTAAAGTTGAAGGCGGACATAAATTATCAGGGACCATTGATCCTCAGGGAGCAAAAAACGAAGCGTTACAGGTTATTTGTGCCAGCCTGCTCACAAAAGAAGAACATGTCATCAGCAATATGCCGGATATTCTTGATGTAAACAACCTTATCAATATTCTTGCTTTTCTCGGCGTTAAAGTCAATAAAGTCAACGCTGATACCTACTGTTTTAAAGCTGACAATGTTGATCCTGACATTTTGCTGGATGAAGAATTCTCAAAACGCAGCCGTAAGTTACGTGGATCAATCATGCTTATTGGCCCTATGCTGGCCAGATTTCATAAAGCATTTATTCCCATGCCCGGTGGAGATAAAATTGGCCGACGGCGTTTGGATACCCACTTCCTGGGGTTTAAAAAACTGGGAGCAAAACTGGATTATAATTTCAAAGACAATTACTATTCCCTTACCGCTGATCGCCTGAAAGGGAATTACATCCACCTCGACGAAGCCTCTGTCACAGGTACCGCTAATATTGTGATGCTGGCTGTACTTACTGAAGGAAAAACTACCATTTACAATGCAGCATGTGAACCTTATGTTCAGCAATTATGCAACATGCTGAACGACATGGGGGCACAGATATCAGGTGTGGGATCAAACTTGCTTCACATTACAGGGGTGAAATCACTTCATGGAACAACTCACCGCATATTGCCTGATATGATTGAGATTGGTAGTTTCATTGGCCTTGCTGCCATGACAGGTTCAGAATTGACCATCAATAATGTTTCCTATGAAAACCTGGGGATCATTCCCGATACTTTCAAAAAAATGGGCGTTGCCTTGGAGCATATTGGTGATGATATTCATGTGCCTGCACAGGAACATTATGAAATTGAAACTTTTATTGACGGGTCCGTCATGACCATTGCAGATGCAATATGGCCCGGCCTGACACCAGATTTGCTAAGTGTTTTTCTGGTCCTGGCAACCCAGGCCAAGGGTAGTGTTTTGATTCATCAGAAAATGTTTGAAAGCAGGCTGTTTTTTGTTGATAATTTGATTTATATGGGGGCGCAAATTATTTTGTGTGACCCACACAGGGCTCATGTGGTTGGTCTGGATAATCAAATCAAATTACGGGGAACGGTTATGAGCTCCCCAGATATCCGTGCAGGAGTTGCTTTGCTTATTGCTGCCCTTTCTGCAGACGGACAATCTGTCATACATAATATTGAACAAATTGACAGGGGATATCAGAACATTGATAAACGCCTTCAAGCACTCGGAGCCAAAATCACACGTATGGAATAATATAACCTTAAAACTAATGATAATGAAAAATTTTATTTTTACGTTTATTGCTGTTATTATTTTATGCACTTCCATTTCTCTATCTGCACAAGATGAACAAGACATTGGAATTAACATCGGACAATTTGTTCCCGAAATTGACCTGGCCACCCCTGATGGTGAGGAAATCACACTGAGCAGCCTGAAGGGGAACCTTGTGCTTTTTGATTTTTGGGCAGAGGAGTGCGTTCCCTGCAGAAAAAACATTTCTAAACTTGTGCCTATATACAACAAGTACAAAGACAAAAGCTTTATATTGGGAGATGGGTTTGAAGTTTACTCCATATTTATTGGTGACACAAAAGAAGGATGGGAAAATTCCATTGAGGAAGACAATGCTCCCTGGATACTTGTTTCCGACCTGAAAAGCTGGCATTCTCCCTACGTCAGATTATACAACATCAAAGGCATGCCGGCCAATTATCTTATTGATCAGGATGGTGTAATCGTAGCCAAAAATATGTATGGCGAAAAACTCAAAAATACCCTTGAGAAATATGCCTTGAAAGACCAAATAGAAAAACTCAAATATTTGCAGGCAAGCATGGAAAAATGCTTAACAAAGATGCAAGAAAATGCTGAGTACAAGGCGTACAATAAAGAAATAGGTAAAATTCAGAAACAACTGGATAAATTGAACAAAAAAATCATTGCATTGGATGATGCTAAGCATTAGCCAGGTTGACATTATTGCATTTAAGCCTGCCATCTTGTCCATCTTAAAGGTTTGGCAGGCATTTTGTTTGGTAAGGCCGGAATAAACAAAATACATTATGGATAAGAATACTGAAAATATCGGGAAAAAGGAACAAAAGAATCATACTGGACAACAACAAGAGACTAACAATAGCACACAAAATACTACAGCAAAAAAGGAAAATAAAAAACAAAAAGGCGGTAAAAAACCGGCATCCGGAAAATCTGCAAAAGCCTTGGAAAAACAACTCCGTGAAAAAGAGGAAATCATAAAACAACTGAATGAAAAATTTGGTTTGATAAATGACAAATATTTGCGTTTGTCTGCTGAATTTGACAATTACAGAAAACGGACTTTAAAAGAAAAAATTGATTTGACAAAGTCTGCCTGAAATACAGTCATATCTAACCTCTTACCAGTTATTGATGACCTTGACCGGGCCACGGCTATCATTGAAAAAACGGATGATATAGAAGCCGTGAAAAAGGGCATCGAATTGATATACAACAAATTTCACAATTTCCTGAAACAAGAAGGCATTGAAGCAATTGAAGCAGAAGGAAAGGAATTCAATACAGATGAGCATGAAGCTATGACAAAAATACCAGCCCCCAGGGAAGAATTAAAAGGAAAAGTGGTAGAAGAAATTCAAAAAGGATACAAATCCAACGACCAGATATTAAGACACTCTAAAGTAGTTGTGGGAGAATAATTTTTATGACAAAACGTGATTATTACGAGATACTCGGTGTATCAAAAAGCGCTTCACAGGATGAGATCAAAAAGGCTTACCGCAAACAGGCCCTAAAATATCATCCTGACAAAAATCCTGATGATAAAGAAGCAGAACGTAAATTCAAAGAAGCTGCTGAAGCTTACGAAGTGCTCCGTGATGAGCAAAAGCGCCAACGCTATGATCAGTTTGGACACGAAGGTGTAAAAGGGAGTGCAAGCGGTTACTCTGGCGGCGGCATGAGCTTTGAAGATATTTTCAGCCGCTTTGGCGATATATTTGGCGACATGGGTTTTGGTGGTTTCGAAGATTCAGGATTTGGCGGTGGATTTGGTGGCGGTAGTAGGAGACAAACCGTGAACAAAGGCACCAACATTCGTGTGAAAGTAAAACTCACTTTAGAAGAAATTGCTAAAGGAACTACCAAGAAACTCAAAATTAAAAAATACATCAAATGTGGCGCCTGTAATGGTACAGGCGAAAAAAACGGGAGCTCAAGTGCTACATGCCAAACATGTCATGGAAGTGGTGTTGAAACACGCGTAACCAATACCATCCTGGGCCAAATGCAGCAACGCACTACGTGCCGCACATGTGGTGGCACAGGTTCTGTCATCAAAGAAAAATGCCCCCAGTGTAACGGTGAAGGCATTGTCAGGGGTGAAGAAGTGGTGGAAGTCAAAATGCCGCCAGGCATGTCGGAAGGCGTGCAATTGAGTGTTGCAGGGAAAGGAAATGCTGCCCGCAGAGGTGGTGTAAATGGCGACTTGCTGGTTGTTGTTGAAGAAAAAGAACATCCCGAACTGGTACGTGATGATAACAATTTGTTGTATAACCTGTTTATCAGCATTCCGGAAGCTGTGCTGGGAACAACCGCAACGATTCCCACGCTCGAAGGCAAAGTGAGGGTAAAAATTGAACCGGGTACCCAGTCAGGGAAAATACTTCGCCTCCGAAAAAAAGGCGTCCCCGATGTTCAGGGATATGGGAAAGGTGATTTGCTGGTAAAAGTCAATGTGTATATTCCCAAAAAAATCTCCAAAGAAGAAGAAAAAACCTTTGAAAAACTGTTGG
>JAQIDD010000134.1 GCA_027858215.1 Candidatus Delongbacteria bacterium
TTCAGGGTGTGTTGGATGGGAGCCTGCTTACCAGGGAAAATGTGATTAAGCAGTTGCCTTTCATTATTTTCCTGACGTTGCTGGGATTGATATATATCACAAACAGGTACCATGCAGAAAAGGTCTTTGTGTTGACTGAGGAAACAAGAAAAGAAATTCGTGAATTACGGAGTGAAAAGATATCTGTGCAGTCTGAGTTGATGCGTAAATCAAGACAGCAGGAAGTATTAAAAATGCTCAAACAACAGGGGTCAGAATTAAAATATGCTCAAGAGCCGCCTGTGAAAATTGTGTATGAACTTGATCAATGAAAACAGAAAAGAAACATATCGTTTTTCGTGTGAAGCTTGTTTACGCTTTCTTGTTTTTGCTTGGCTTGCTGGTTGTGGGGAAGTTGATTGCGCTTCAAATTTTTACTGATGATGAAGAAATAGAATCGCTCAGCAAACAGGTTATCCATGAAAGTGTAATTGATCCTTTCAGGGGAGATATACTGAGTAGAAATGGCAAGGTATTAGCTACATCAGTACCATATTATGAGGTTGGTTGGGATCCGAATTGTCAGGCCATAACAGATCAGCTTTTTATTGAAAAAATTGATTCCCTTACCATTTGTTTGTCTGAGATTTTGGGAGAACCCGTTGTTTATTATGACCATATTCTACGACAAGGACGTGATCAGGGAGACCGTTATGTCAGGCTAAGTTTTAATGCATCCTATGAACAGCTTAAAGCATTAAAGCGATGTCCAATCTTCAGAAGAGGCCGGTTTAAAGGTGGCTTTGTCTATTTCCAGCACAGTGAGCGTGAACATCCCTATGGCATACTTGCACGGCGAACAATTGGAACCATGCAGAAAACTGGCCGTAAAGGAGTTGGCCTTGAAGATGCGTTTGACAAAGAACTGAGGGGAATTGAAGGCTTTGCCGTTAAACAAAAGGTAGCCGGAAACTTATGGATGCCTGTGAATGACGGTAATGAAATAGAACCTCAGGATGGAATGGATTTGATTACTACCATTGATGTCAGAATACAGGACGTTGCTGAAACTGCTCTGGAAAGACGGTTGCGATTTCATGATGCAGATCATGGCTCGGCTGTTGTTATGGAGGTAGAAACAGGCAATGTCCTTGCCATTGCCAATCTAAAGAAAAATAAACATGATAATTACATTGAGGCCTATAATTATGCTGTTGGTGAAGCTACCGATCCGGGATCAACATTTAAACTTGCATCCGTAATTGTAGCACTGGAAGATAAGGTTATTCAACCGGATGATAGTATCAACACAGGTAACGGGGTTTTTTATTATTACGATCACCGTATGGAAGATGCGCATGAAGGAGGTTTTGGGACCATCACTTATGCCGAAGCACTGATAAAATCTTCAAACGTGGGAATTTCCAAGGTGATTTTCAAACATTACAATTCAAGACCTGAGCAATTTGTTGACAGGTTATATAAAATGGGCTTAAATCAGCCGCTTGGGGTGTGTATTCGTGGAGAAGCAGACCCATTGATTCGTTATCCGGGAGAAGATGAATGGTCTGGTTTGTCGTTGCCGCAAATGTCTATCGGGTATGAAGTGGAACTGACCCCGCTCCAAATACTGGCTTTTTATAATGCCGTTGCAAACGATGGAGAAAAATTGAAACCCCGTTTTGTGAAAGCACTCAATTACAGGGGAAAAGAAGTGAAGAAAATCCCTACAGAAGTATTAAACCCTTCTGTTTGTTCGCAAACCACGTTGAGTCAGGTCAGACAGATGTTAGAAGGTGTGGTTGAAGAGGGCACGGCTGTAAATCTGAAAAACAACAATTATACCATTGCCGGGAAAACAGGTACTGCTCAAATTAACTATGGACTGACAAATAAAAAACAGCATTATCAAGCTTCTTTTGTGGGATATTTCCCTGCAGATGATCCGAAATATTCATGCATTGTGGTTATTCATGACCCGAAAAGGTATGGTTATTATGGAAGTATTGTGGCTGGACCCGTGTTTCGTGAGATCGCAGACAGGATTCATGCCATTGATCCTGAGTTACACCCTAAACCAAGAATACACGACAATCAGGCTGTGTTACCTGCTGTTAAAATTTCTGACAGAAAAAAACTGAACCACTCTCTTGATGCACTGGATTTACCCCGTGATACTAGAAACATGCGTGATTGTCAATGGGTATATCCGGTGGAAAAAGATGGTAAAATCATGTATTACATCAGAGATTACAATCAAAAAAACATAGTGCCAAATGTTGTCGGCATGGGCTTGAGCGATGCCATTAAAGTGCTTGAAGAGCATGGTTTTAAGGTCAGGGCCAAAGGACGAGGAATGGTGGTACAGCAACAACCGGAGGCCTTTAGCGAATCCAAAGATGGACAATACATCGAAATTCTATTAGCAACATGAGAACATTGGATTTAAAACATATTGAACAAACTATTGATGTTGTAAAAGCCATCAATGGTGCATATACTCACTACAATAAGCTTTGTTTCGATAGCCGTGATGTCAGTGGTGATGCGATATTTGTGGCAGTTCCCGGGACTTCTGTTGACGGTCATGAATACATTTCACAGGCAGTGGAAAAGGGGGCAAGATTGATTGTATGTGAGAAATTACCGCAAGTCAGAAACGAAGGTATAGGGTATATTCAAGTGAAAGATGCAGCAGTTGCTTTATCACGCCTGGCCTCTGAGTTTTACGGCAATCCATCTAAAGAATTGAAACTGGTGGGGATTACAGGTACCAATGGAAAAACCACCACTGCCACCATGCTGTATAATCTGGTGGAAAATATGGGATATAAAGCTGGTCTTTTATCAACCATCAGGAATTATATACATAACAGTGAAGTTCGGGCAACGCATACTACGCCTGATCCGGTTCAGATTAACAGGTTGATGGCAGAAATGGTTGATACAGGCTGTGAATTCTGTTTTATGGAAGTGAGTTCGCATGCTATTGAGCAAAAAAGAATTGACGGGTTGGATTTTGATGTGGCGGTTTTTACAAACATAACGCATGACCACCTGGATTACCATAAGACATTTTCCAATTACGTGCAGGCAAAAAAACGTTTCTTCGACAAGCTTGATAAACATGCGTTTGCACTTGTTAATACAGGTGACAAACATGCTTCTGTTATGGTACAAAACAGCAAGGCAATCAAAAAAACATTTGCATTGAGCACAATGGCTGATTACAGGCTTAGCATTGGTGAAAAACATTTTGACGGGATGCAGCTTTTTATCAACGGTAATGAACTGTGGACCCCGGTAATAGGAGAATACAATGCATGCAATATGCTGGCTGCATTTGCCACAGCAGATTTATTGGGATTCCCCCAGGTTGAAACATTAAAAGCGTTATCGGAATTATCGCCGGTTGAAGGACGGCTTGAAACCATTCGCTCTGATGATGGAAAAACGGCTGTTGTGGATTATGCCCATACCCCGGATGCCCTGGAGAATGTACTGACTACTTTATTTGATTTAAAAAGAGCGGGAAGTCAGTTGATTTGCGTATGTGGTGCCGGAGGCGACAGGGATCCGAAAAAACGGCCTGAGATGGGAAGAATTGTTGCATTGTACAGCAATAAGATCATCATCACTTCAGATAACCCACGAAGTGAGAAACCTGAAAGCATTATTGAGGATGTGGAATCCGGGGTGCCAACAGATAAGCTGGTACATACTTTAAAAATTACTGACAGGAAAGAAGCCATAAAAATGGCCTGGAATCTGGCTGATAGTGGTGATTTAATTCTTGTGGCCGGCAAAGGCCATGAAACATATCAGGAAATCAACGGTGTTAAACACCATTTTGATGACCGTGAAGTGATTTATGAACTGATAAATATGTAATTATGCTATATTATCTTTTTCAATACCTTGATGAATTAAATGTGCCGGGCGCCGGCATGTTTGATTACATTTCATTTCGTTCAGGACTGGCGGTGATCACTTCGCTGATAGTTTCCATGATCTTTGGTAAACGGATAATCAATTTATTACAAAAAGCTCAAATTGGGGAAACCGTCAGAGACCTTGGTCTCGAAGGACAACTTCAGAAAAAGGGAACCCCTTCGATGGGTGGATTGATCATCATTTTTTCCATCATTGTACCCACCTTATTGTTTGCCCGCCTTGACAATGTGTATATCATTTTAATGATTGTCACTACACTGTGGTTGGGATTTATCGGCTTTGTGGATGATTACATCAAAATATTTAAAAAGAACAAAGCGGGGCTGGCAGGTAAATTTAAAATCCTGGGGCAGATTATCCTGGGAGTTATTGTTGGTGCAACATTGTATTGTTCTGATACTGTAGTGGTAAGAGACAGGGTTGAGGATGTGACACCGCAGATGTTGCAAAGCGATAATGTGCAAATAAACGATATTGACGGCGAGAAAAAGCTTGGATACATTGACCATAAATCCACTATCACAACCATTCCGTTTACAAAAAACAATGAATTGGATTATAACTCATTGCTGTGGTTTATCGATTCGTCCGGAGCATGGGTGTGGATTGTATTTGTGATTATTGTTATTTTGATTGTCACAGCCGTTTCAAACGGAGCCAATCTAACCGACGGCCTGGATGGCCTGGCAACCGGAAGTTCAGCTATTATCGGTGCCACACTTGGGATTCTGGCTTATGTGTCGGGTAACTTTATCGCAGCGGATTACCTCAATATCATGTATATCCCGCATTCGGGCGAACTTGTGATATTCATGAGTGCATTCATCGGGGCAACCATTGGGTTTTTGTGGTATAATTCATATCCGGCACAGGTTTTTATGGGTGATACCGGCAGTTTAACCATTGGGGGTATCATTGCTGTCTTTGCTATCATCATCAGAAAAGAACTGTTGATACCAATCCTGTGTGGTGTTTTCCTGATGGAAAGCCTCAGTGTATTGTTGCAGGTGAGCTGGTTCAAATATACCAAAAAACGGTTCGGAAAAGGTCGCAGAATTTACCTGATGGCCCCTCTGCACCATCATTATCAAAAGAAAGGTTTCCCGGAAGCCAAGATCGTAACCAGGTTCTGGATAGTGGGAATTATCCTCGCTGTTTTTACCATTGTAACCCTTAAAATCAGATAATTGTGAAAAAAATTATTGTCATAGGCGCAGGAGAAAGTGGTTTTGGTGCAGCAATGCTTGCCAAAGCCAAAGGCTGTGATGTGCTTGTCTCAGACAACAATGAAATCGATATAAAATTCAAAACAAAACTTAAAGAACAACACATCCGCTACGAAGAAAGCGGCCACTCGGAACATGAAGTTTTAAACGCTGATGAAATCATAAAAAGTCCGGGTGTTTCTCCCGCTGTTCCCATTATAAAAAGAGCTGTAGATAAGGATATCCC